>NZ_JWGX01000084.1:0-5556 GCF_000813075.1 Shewanella sp. ECSMB14102 | reverse complement strand
CATTAAGCCTAAGAAAAATGCCGTTCACACTAAGTGAACGGCATTAGGCATCAGCCGGTTTTTTTATGTCTATTTGTCAAGGTTAGGATTACTGAACTTCGGTATCCAGCACCAGTTCACCGCTGGCACCGACTTTGATGCTGGCCAGCTTACCTTGCAGATCGCCTGGTTGAGGTTTTACGCTGCCGTGCTTGGACAATACTGCAATCACTTCAACATCGGTAGCATCGCTGAGTTTAACGTTACCACCCATATTGGTGGAATCATCCAGAGTCACAGTCACAGGTAATGACTTGGCACTCACCTTGGTGGCAGCCAGTGGGACTTTAGGGCCTTCGGTTGCTCTGGCAAAGATGAACAACATATCTGTATTGCTGACTTTGGCCGCCAGTTCAGGGGCGATAGAGACATTCAGTGTCACTGTCTTTGCTGTTGCTGTCTTTAAGCCCTTGTGAGCCTCATCATTTGGCATAGTGGCACCACCTTCTGCCTGCAGGCGCATCTTGGCGCTGTCGATGGCATTGATCAGTGCGGCGCGATCCACGTCGGCTCTATCACTGTCAAGAATGGTTTGCCAAGCGCTGATTGCCTTGTTGTAATCCGCGGTAAAGAAAGCATCCATACCAACCAGCAGTAGAGTGGAAGGGTCTTGTGGATCCAGTTTCAGCGCTTGATCAATCAGTGACTGAACCACAGGGATCATCTGCTGACCGGCCTTATAATAGAGGGCGGTAGCTTTGGGGCCAAGCAACTCGGCGTGAACTCCCACCAGTTCGATCACCTTATCAAAGGCTGCTACTGCCTGATCATATTGTCCGGCAGAGATGTAGGCGTGACCCAGACTGAACCAAGCTTGGCTGTTTTCCGGCTCCTGCTGCACTGCAGATTCCATCATTTGCACCCGTTGCATCATGATCTGTTCAGTACTCATACCTGCATGGGGGTTTTCAGGTTGAGGTGAATCGATATTCTGATAGGCGCCTAACTGTTGATAGGAGTAACCGGCCACGACCAGTAATACGGCAGACATCAGACTTGGCCACAGTAGCCCTTTAGGCTTGGCTTGTGTATCGAGCGAATCATCCGCTCCTTGCTTGATGTCCTGCAACAAGCTGACTTCCAGCTCCTTTTTCAGGGATTCAAATTCGTCTTGGTCCAGCAGTTCTTCCTGGCGTTCTTTTTCCAGAATAGCTAGACGTTCGTTAAACAGTTCCAGGTTGGTCTGTTTACGGACACCGGACTCTTCAGCCTTGAGTAGCTTCTGCTGCCGGAAATGAGGGAGCCAGATCAGCCCCAGGCTGACTAACACAACAATCGCAATAAAAATCCAAAAAGTGGTCATTATGTTTATTTCACGTTGGTTTGTGACAAAGCGGGGTTACCGCACGGCCTGATTGCAAGATTATACGGAAAGATGATTCATTGAACAGTAATATAAGTCCCCCACCAAAGTTAATGGTCATAGTTGGGCACTGGTTCACAGTTCCAAATTTCAGCAAAAAATTCAATGAAACTTCTCTATTTAACGCCTGTCACAGCTTGGAGTCTTGCCGTTTTTCCATGGTCAATATTGGTCGCTCGGAGAATGAGAGCCGCGACCCATAATTGGTGGAAAGTGGCAGACAGGAACAAAAGCAAATACTAAAATGAACAAAAATTCGTAATATATACCTGTTAACCCTTGCGGCTTTTAAGCCGCAATTAAGTTAATAAAGTAATGGTGTGTGCCCGTAGTTGTGCGTCTGCCTAGAATAGAAGCTTGGCAGACATTGACCTGGAAACTGAGGAAAACCCATGATCCCAGAACTTGGACATTTCTCATTGATCATAGGGATGGCGTTCGCAGTACTGCTGATGACAGTCCCCCTGATCGGTGTTGCCCGCAAAGACCAATACCTAGTGCGCTATGCCTGGCCACTAAGTTACGGTATGTTTTTTTTCATCTTTTTATCGGTAATTGCGTTGGGTTATAGCTTCGCAATCGATGACTTCTCAGTAGCCTATGTGGCTCATCATTCCAACTCTCAATTGCCTATCTTCTTTAAGATTGCAGCAGTCTGGGGCGGACATGAAGGCTCATTGTTGTTCTGGGTCTTCTCACTTTCGGTGTGGACCGCAGCTGTAGCTTTCTTCAGCAAGGGGTTGGAAGAGGTGTTTACCGCTCGGGTATTGGCCGTGTTGGCGATGATCACCATAGGCTTTACCCTGTTTATGCTGCTCACTTCCAGCCCATTCGAACGTTTGTTCCCGATCCCGGCAGAAGGGCGTGACCTTAACCCTATGTTGCAGGATGTGGGTTTGATCTTCCACCCACCCATGCTTTATCTGGGGTATGTGGGCTTTTCAGTCAGCTTCGCCTTCGCTATCGCCGCATTGATGAGCGGTCGACTCGATTCTGCTTGGGCTCGTTGGAGTCGTCCTTGGACTCTGGCTGCCTGGATCTTCCTCACTGGTGGTATCGCATTGGGCTCCTGGTGGGCATATTACGAGTTAGGTTGGGGCGGTTGGTGGTTCTGGGATCCGGTTGAAAACGCGTCCTTTATGCCATGGCTTGTTGGTACAGCTCTGGTTCACTCCTTGATAGTGACAGAGAAGCGCGGTGCCTTCCGTAACTGGACAGTGCTTCTGTCTATCTTTGCCTTCTCTTTGAGCTTACTGGGTACATTTATTGTTCGTTCTGGCGTGCTGACCTCAGTGCACTCCTTTGCGGCAGACCCAGGCCGGGGTATGTTCATTCTGTTGCTGCTCGGTTTGGCTATCGGTGGTTCGCTGACCCTGTTTGCCTTCCGTGCCAGTGAAATGAGCAGCCCAGCTCGCTTCGATTTGAAATCCAAAGAAACCATGCTGCTGGTTTGTAACGTATTGCTGACTGTGGCTGCAGGTACTGTATTGCTCGGTACTCTTTATCCACTGCTGATCGATGCGTTGGGCATGGGTAAGATTTCTGTTGGCCCACCATACTTTAATGCAGTGTTTGTTCCTATCGTGCTGGTGCTGTTCGGCTTTATGGGGATTGGTCCCATCATTCGCTGGAAAAAATCCAAACAAGGAGAGCTCAAACGTCAGTTATTGGTACCTGCGATTATCTCGGCTGTGCTGGGTGTAATCGCGCCATTTATCGCCGGTGGTGAGTTCAACATCTGGGTGGCACTGGGTATAGGTGCGGCAGTGTGGATTGTGCTGGCGACTCTGCGTGCCGGTTACAACGTGATTAAAGCTAAAGACGGTAGTGTCAGCCTGGCGCGTATGGGCCGCAGTGAACTGGGGATGATCATTGCTCACTTAGGTATTGCTGTCTCAGTAGTTGGTGCCACCATGGTGTCTAACTACTCTATTGAGAAGAGCGTGCGTATGGGGCCTGGTACCAGTCATGAACTGGCCGGTTACACCTTCAACTATCTGGAAACCCGTAACGTTGTTGGCCCCAATTACACGGCACAGCAAGGACAGGTTGAAGTACTTAAAGATGGTGAAAAGATTGCATTGTTGCAGCCGGATCGTCGTCAATACAATGTTCGCACCATGGATATGACCGAAGCCGGTATCGACTGGGGCCTGTTCCGGGATCTCTATGTCACTATGGGCGACCCTATTAGCCGTACTGAATTTGCAGTGCGACTGAACTACAAACCTTTTGTTCGTTGGTTGTGGTTTGGCAGCATCTTTATGATGGTTGGTGGTTTCTTTGCTGCTTCAGACAAGCGATACCGTGCCAAGGCGCGTGCTGAAGAAGCGGCCTCAGCCAAGAAAGCCAAACTGGCAACAGCCTGAAACAGGTAAGAAGAAGATGAAGAAGCTAATACTTTTTATTCCACTGATATTGTTTCTTTTGATGGGGATCTTCCTTTATAAGGGACTGTTCTTGAATCCGCAGCAGTTGGATTCCGCTTTGGAAGGCAAGCCAGTGCCTGCCTTCCAATTGGAAAAACTGGAAACGCCGGGAGAGATGATCACCAACGAAGATCTCAAAGGTAAGGTATCCATGCTGAACGTATGGGCAACTTGGTGTCCATCCTGTAAGTATGAACATCCTTACCTGATGCAACTGGCACGTCAGAATTTGATACCTATCCATGGCATTAATTATCGTGACGAGCGTGCACTGGCAATGAGAGAACTCTCTCGTCAAGGCGACCCTTACACGCTGAATATCTATGACAAAGATGGTCGTCTTGGTCTGGATCTCGGAGTATACGGTGCGCCGGAAAGTTTCATCGTGGATCATAACGGCATTATTCGTTATCGCTATGCTGGGCCGGTAGATATGCGGGTTTGGAAAGAAACCCTGTATCCCATGATCCAACAGTTGCAGGCCGAGGCCGCTAAGGATAAAGCGTCATGAGAAAGTTGCTGCTAAAAACCTTTGCTGTTGTAGCACTCCTGATTGGCTATGCCGCTCAGGTGGCGGCAACGCCGGTGGACACTTTCGAGTTCAGCTCTCCTGATAAGCAGAAGCGAGCGTTGTCGTTGGCTCATGAGCTGCGTTGCCCTCAGTGTCAGAACCAAAATCTGATCGATTCCAACTCACCGGTTGCCCGCGATCTACGTCTTGAAGTGTACAAGATGGTGGAAGAGGGCAAAGCCGATGATGAAATCGTCCAGTTCATGACCAGTCGCTATGGCGAGTTTGTCCTCTATAAGCCGAGACTTGAAACCAAGACCTACGTTCTGTGGCTTGGGCCTGTGGCACTGCTGTTGTTTGGTGGTTTGATTGGCTTTATCTTCATCCGTAAACAACGTACTTCCGGTGGTAAAGAGCTTGAACTGTCTGCCGAAGAACAACGCCAGTTGGATGAGTTATTGAAGCGAGACAAGTAATGAATAAACTCGGATACTCATTACTTTTGCTGGCGTCCCTGTCACTGGGGGCGCAGGCTTATCCTGGTATGCAGCCAAAGGAGCACAATCAGATCCAATCCAGTGTCGACAAGATCAATGTGCTCCCCCACAGCTTTCCCCTGGAAGTGGTGCCGTTTCAAGATAAGGCCGGTAGCCAATTGGATTTCAGTCAACACAAAGGAAAAGTGGTGCTGGTCAATATCTGGGCCACTTGGTGTCCTCCGTGTGTTAGGGAGTTGCCGGCACTGGAACGACTTGAAGAGCAGTTCAGTGAGAAAGAGTTCGCCCTGCTACCGATTTCCATCGATCAGGGGGGGCAGGAGCAAGTTGCCAGTTTTCTGCAATCCCAGGGGATGGCAAACTTCCACAGTTACTACGATCCGCAGATGCAGTTGGGGCAGATATTCCCACTCGATACTATCCCGGCGACCTTTATTCTAAATGGTAAAGGGGAGCTGATTGCCTTTGTTCGTAGCTTTGTCGACTGGGATGACCCAAAAGCGATAGCCTTACTCAAAGGCTTTATTGAGCAGGAAAATGTTACTAAGTCGGCTGCAAACTAGCTAAATCTGGTTGTAAAACAGCCATGATGACTGAAAAAGATCGTTTTTGCCTAAAAGTTCGGCAAGCGATCTTTTTTCTTTTAAAAAGCCCTTGCACAAAAGTTTAGGCTCCCTATAATGCGCTCCCACTGACACGGCACAGCGGCAACGCGAA
>NZ_JWGX01000083.1:0-5666 GCF_000813075.1 Shewanella sp. ECSMB14102 | reverse complement strand
ATATTAATAAAATAATTTTTTTTAATTTAATTTTTATAATAATTTTTTTTTTAAACATTTTTAGATTAAACTTTTTTAGTTTTAATTTAACTAGACAATTTAGATTAAATTTAACTTTTATTTTTTTATTATGATTACCTACTATAATTATTAGATTAACTAAGATAAACAATATTTTTTTAATTCATTTATTACCATTAGGAACTAAAGGTTTATTAATCCCTATAATAATTTTAATCGAGTTAATGAGATTTTTTATTCGTCCTTTAACCCTATTTTTGCGTTTAAGTATTAATATAATTGCAGGGCATGTTCTTATAAGTTTAATTAGTTTAATAATTATACATAATAATTTATATTATTTATTTATTATATATATTTATATATTAATAAAGTTTTTAGTAAGATTTATTCAGTCTTATATTATTGTTACTTTAATTAATTTATATATTGAAGAAATTTATGACTAATAATAATTTTTTTTTAGTTAATTTAAGTCCTTCTCCTTTAATAATTTGTTTAATTTTATTTTTATTTATTAATAGAGTTAATAATTTTTCTTGAATAATTTTTTCTTATATTAATTTAATCTGTGTCTTTTTTATTTTTATATTTTATTTATTATTTTTTTATTTTTTTATTATATTAAATGAAAATTTTTTTTTTGGTAAATATAGTACAAAAAAAAAAAATATTTTGGTTAATGGTTTTTTTTTATTTATTATTTCTGAGTTAATAATTTTTATTTCTTTATTTTGAAGTTTTATTCATAATGCTTATTCCCCTAATATATTTATAGGGAATTTTTGACCTCCAAAAGGAGTTTTGGTAGCAAATCCAACAAGAATAATTATTTTTGGTACTTGTATTTTATTAAGCTCTAGATTAATTATTATAGTTAGTCATAATATAATGATTAAAAATTATAAATATAAAAGATTATTTTATTTATTTATTTGTTTAACTATAGGTATAATTTTTATTGATATACAAATTTTAGAAATGAGAAATTATTTTTTAAAGTTAAATTTTAATTTTAATGATAGAATTTTTAGAAGTTCTTTTCTTTTCACTACTTCTTTACATGCTTCTCATGTAATTTTAGGTTTAATTGGTTTAATTTTTTCTTTTTATTTATTTAAAAGAAATAATAATAATTTTATTTTTTATTTAAATTTTGAATTTAGAATTTGATATTGACATTTTGTTGATTATATTTGAATTGGAGTTTTTACTTTGTTTTATTATTTTAATAATTAAACTCTATTATATTATTTACATTGAAGATGTAAATTCAAAAAGAGTACAGATTTATTTTTTAATTTGGATTTAAAAATTTTTTAATCTGAATTTTTCTATTTTTAATAATAATAATTATTTTTATTATAATAAATTCAAAAAATAATTTTTTTATAATAATTCTTTTAGACATTATAATATTAATTTTAATATTGTTGATTTATATAAATATAAATAATTATTTTCTTTGTAATTTAATTTTTTTAATAGTTTTTAGAAGAATTATAGGTATTGTTTTAATTATTTTAAATTCACGTTTAAAATCTAATTTTAAGTCAAATTTTTATAAAGAATAAATTTTGATTTTTGTTTTTTTTGATTCGAAATCAAAATTAAATAATCAAATTATATAATATAATTTAAATTTTCCTTTCGTACTTTTAAAAATTTAATATTAATTAGATAAGAACCAATCTGGCTTACACCGATTTGAACTCAGTTCAAGTTATAAATTATTAGTCGAACAGACTAACTAAATAAATCTATTGCGATTTAAAGTTTATATAAAACCAACATCGAGGTAATAAAAATTCAATAAATTTGTTCTTTAATTAAAATTTATCCTGTTAACCCTAAAGTATTTTTTTTTCTATTCTTAAATAAAAGTTCTTTTCAATATATAATTAAAATATTTAAATTAAATTTTATCCCAAAAAACTTTTTAAAAAGTGAAATTTTAGGGTCTTTCCGTCTAAATTAAAAATTTAATATTTTCATTAAAATTAAAATTTCAATTTAATATTACATTTAGTTTTATTATTTTTTTATCCTTTCATTCAAGTTTTTAATTAAAAAACAAGTGATTATGCTACCTTAGCGATTAATCGGCTATTTAATTTTTCATTGAGCAGAATTTACTATTGATTTATTCAATAAATAATATTTTGTTAAAAATTAAAATAATAAATTTAAAAAAAAAAATTATTTTATAACATTATATTTTTTTTAAACGGTTTTTTCCCATTAATTCTACTAATAAAATTATTATAACCAAAATTAAATTATATATTTTAAAAAAATTTAAACTTTTATAATTTAAATAAATAATTTAAAATAATTATAATTAATTTAAAATCTTTTTTAATTTAAATAATTAAAAGTTTTTTATTTTAGCTTAACTAAAATTTATATTTATATAACTAGAAAAAATAACTCTTAATATAACATTAATAAATTTATTTTTATTCAATATTTTTAAATAATATTTATTTCTTTATTTTTCGAGATTTATAAAAATAAATAATTAAAATTTTTAACTTTTCCTTATACAAAAGGTATATCTAATAAAAATGTTTTTATTTTTATTTAATATGTATATTTTTACAATATATATATAATTTTTTATTCTGTTAAAAGAAATTTTCATTTTCTTTAAAAAGTCAAATTTACAGAATTTTCATTTTTTTCCTTTAAGTTCTAAACTTAATATAAATAAATATACTTTATGAAAATTTTTTAAGATAATTAATTAAATTGTCAATTTAATTTTTCTTAACCAGTTTATCTTGAATAATTTTAAAAGGAAAAATATTTTCGACTTTTTGTTAACAACAAAATGCTTAAAGCTTCTTTTAAAAATTATGAATCAATCTAAAGTTAAATTTTTTCATTCAAAAAATATAATTAAAATTAAGGTAACTATAAATAAACTTATTATTATTAAAAAGTTTAAATTTAAAAAAATTATTATTCTGATAAAAAAAATTTCTAAATCTAAAATAAGAAATAAAATTAAATATATAAATCTATATATAGAGAAAAAAAATCGTGAGTATGTTATATTTATATACCCACACTCATACATAGAACTAAATGAAAAATTTATGTTTATATTATTTTTATTAAAGTAGAGATATATATAAAATAAAATTATTAAAATAAATATAATTATAAATACAAAAATTATTATAATTTTATTTATTAAATTAAAAATTTAATTTTTTTTTTTATTTATTTTAAATAGACTATATTATTATTTTCTATAGTATGACTATTAATAGGGTAAAAAAATATAAATTCTTGGTTATTTGAATTTCTTTCTGATATTAAAATTATTTTATTTAATAAAAAATTTTCTATTAATGTGTATAAAAAAATGACTATAGAAAAAAAAGTTATTATAGAACCTATAGAGGAGATAAAATTTCATATATATATTGAATCTAAATAATCAGAATATCGTCGAGGTATACCCATTAATCCTAAAAAATGTTGAGGAAAAAATGTTAAATTAATACCAATTATTCTTGATCAAAAATGAATTTTTAGTAAATTTATGTTAAAATATATATTATATATTAAAGGGACTCATATAAAAAATCCACTAAAAATAGCAAAAACTGCTCCTATAGATAAAACGTAATGAAAATGAGCTACGATATAATATGTATCATGTAAATTAATATCTAAACATGAGTTAGAGGCTACAATTCCTGTAAATCCTCCAATAGAAAATATAATTAAAAATCCTAAAGCTCAAAAAAATGAAATATTAAAATTAATATGAGAATTAATAATAGTAGTAAATCATCTAAAAATTTTGATTCCTGTTGGAATGGAAATAATTATAGTAGCGGCAGTAAAATATGCTCGAGTATCTACATCTATTCCTACAGTAAATATATGATGTGCTCAAACTACAAATCCTAATAATCCAATGGATATTATAGCAAATATTATTCCAATTTTACCAAAAACTTCTTTTTTCCCTAAATTATAGCTAATAACATGAGATACTATACCAAATCCTGGTAAAATTAAAATATATACTTCTGGATGTCCAAAAAACCAAAATAAATGTTGATATAAAATAGGATCTCCCCCACCTCTAGGATCAAAAAAAGATGTGTTAAAATTTCGATCTATTAAAATTATTGTGATGGCACCAGCTAAAACTGGTAAAGCTAATAATAAAAGTAATGTAGTAATTAAAATTGAAAGAGAAAATAATGTTATTCTTCTTAAATAATAATTTTTATTTTTTATTAATAGAATTGTAGAAATAAAATTAATAGATCTTGTAATTGAGGATAAACCAGCAATATGTAAAGAAAAAATTATTATTTCAATTGATGAAGATATAAAATATTGAATTGATGTTAATGGAGGATATATAGTTCATCCTACTCCATTAAGAACTCCTTTAATTGAAGATGAAATTATTAATAAAATTGAAGGAATTAATATTCAGAAATTTATATTGTTTAATCGGGGAAAACATAAATCTGTTGTGTTAATTATTAAAGGAATTAATCAATTTCCAAATCCTCCAATTATAGCTGGTATAACTATAAAAAAAATTATAATTATTGCATGAACTGTTACTATAGAGTTATAAATAAAATCATTTTGGATTAAAGAACCTGGTTGAAATAATTCTATACGAATAACTAATCTAAAAGAGGTACCTATTAAACCTGAAAACAAACTAAATATAAAATACATTGAACCAATATTTTTATGATTTGTTGATATTAATCAAATTATTAGTAAATTATTTTTAAGTTAATTATCAATAACTAAGTTTTACTATTTTCTAAAATTTATAAAATTGTAAATTTTAATTCTCAATTTTAGAGAATAAAAGAAGTTTTTTAAAAAAGTTAGCAGCTTTAATATTTCTTTTTTAGGAGAATTTCAATGGAGTATGAATCCAATAGCTTAAATAGCTTAAACCTAATTTAGATAAAAAATATTAATATATTTAGATAAATAATTAAGTATATATATATATTAATTAAAATCTTTTTTCAAATTAATGTAAAAAAATGATTTAAAAAAAATACAAAAAAAATTAATGAGAAAATAACTATTATAAGAAGTATAAATAATATAATATATTTGATTTTTATTAAATTTCTTAAAAAAAATAAAATTTTTATTTTTAATATAAATATAATTGAAGGAGGGTAAGAAATTAAGTTTAGAATGATTAATAAAAAAAATATATCCATATTTAACATATTAAATAAATTATTATTATTATTTATATATATATACATAATAAAATAATAATTTACTATTATATACAATGATAAATAAAAAAATAAATATGTTTTTCTTATTAATCCTAATAGAAATATCCATCTAACTCTATTAATAGAGGTCACTGAGTATAGATACTTGTAATTATTGATATTTATCACTAGATAAATAGATATAAGTATTCTGAAAAGTACAAATAAAACAAAAATTTTCGTTAAATTTAAGTAAATTAAATTTAACGGAATAATTTTTTGTAAATTCATTACAATGAAAAGAATAATTCAATTCATTTGTCTTGAGATTTTTAATAATCAACTGTGTATAGGGGGAACCCCTATTTTAATTAAAAAAAAAATTATTAAAAAAAAAAATTATTTAATAAG
>NZ_JWGX01000082.1:0-5523 GCF_000813075.1 Shewanella sp. ECSMB14102 | reverse complement strand
GCTGAAAGCCTAGGGGCAGTTGCGTTCAAGCGAATGATTTGATCAACAATGCCGGTACTGGACGTCACGTTCAAAGAAGATATATCGCGGATTGGTGATAGAGAAAATGGCGTTGTTTCGCCGTATTTGTGCTGAACTTGTTGTAGCAACACCCATTAAAGGTAAGTAAACCGAGTAAGATGCGCAAAGCCACGTGGAATGGGGATTTTAGGTCAGAACTTTTCTTTGATTAACACATTTAACAAAGCTTAATCACGCCCTGATGACATTATAATCTTTATTCAATAACTTCCATACTTACTTATAATTGAAATTGCGCTATTAAGTTGGCGAGTAAATTTTTAGAGATATCGATGTTTAAAATATATTACAAATTTAAAAGACGCTTTTTAAAACATTTTAACTACAATCTTTACTTAAAATTTATTGGTGTTGAATATGGAAAACGTTGTAGATTTAATAAGTCAATTAATTTTGGTTCAGAGCCATATTTGATAAAAATTGGGGATGATTTTTATTCATCTTCTAATGTACAATTTATTACACATGATGGCTCTATTAATGTTTTAAGAAATCTCTACAGCTCTTTCGATGATAAAGACTTTTTCAATAGAATTAAGTTAGGTAACAATGTGTTCCTTGGGTACGGTGTTAGTGTTTTACCTGGTTCAAATGTTGGAAATAATGTCATCGTTGGTGCTCACTCTCTTGTTAAGGGATGTTTAAAAGATGATAGTGTTTATGCTGGCACCCCAATAAAATATATTTGTTCTATTGAAGAGTATAAAGAAAAAATGATAAATAAAGTAGTTCCGACAAAATATATGAAACTTGAAGATAAACGACAGTTTTTAATAAATTATTTGAAGTGAGTTAAGTTTATTGATGAACTATATATGGGTTGGAATTGAAAAGTTTGGTGGGGTATTCTTTAGGGTTTTAAGTATTCTAGTTCTTGCGCGAGTTCTAACACCTGAAGATTTTGGTTTATATGCGTTAGGAGCAGTATTTATTTCCCTTAGCACAGTTCTAAGTGAGGCTGGGTTTGGTGGGGCGCTAATTAAGAAACCCGATGCTACTCCAATTGACTATTCTACTGTATTTATTTGTAATGTTTTTATAAGCTTATTTATAGTTTTTTTTCTAAATCTTGTCGCTGATAGAGTTGCGGCCTTTTATGAAAAAACTGAACTAGAAAGTATAATAAGTGTTATGTCATTTACTGTATTGATACGATCTTTGTATATGGTACAGGTTACAAAGATGACAAAAGAGTTGAAGTTTTTATTACAAACAAAGATACTTCTATTTTCTTATTGCTTATCTATTTTATTTGCATTTTATTTTGCAGTGAACGGTATGGGGGTGTGGTCTCTAATATGGCAACAGATTTTAGAAGCTGTATTCGCTCTTATTGGATTTTGGTACTTCGGCACATTTAATACTAAACTAATATTTTCTAGAAATTCGTTTAATGAGCTTTTTGGTTTTGGATTTAAAATAACATTAAGCTCAATTATAAGAACTTTGAGTCAAAACTTAATTAGCTTGTTACTGGCCAAGAAATTTAATCTTGTTACAGTGGGGTTTTATTCTCAAGCTGAAAAAGTAAATAGCATTTATCTTAATACGTTTATTGCAATTATCAATAAAGTCGCGTTTGCCGAATTAGTGAAAAAAGTTAATGATGAAACACATCATCTTTCAGATATGAGAAAAGTTTTAAAAATTTCTGTGTTGATTTGTTTTACGTTAAGCTTATTTATTTTTATTAATGCGAAAATTATTGTTGATTTGGTTCTAGGTAATCAGTGGGACAAATCGGTATGGATGTTGAAAATAATAAGTCTATCAGGCTTTGGTTTAATTATTGAGGCGGTTACAAGGTCATTCTTAAAATCCCTTGGTAAAGCAAGTGTTATTTTGACTATCGAAGTTATAAAAAGCTTAGTATTAATTTTGTTCGTCATATTGTCTTTAAGTTTTGATAGTTTAGGGGTATCATCCGTTCTTATCGCTCTAGTTGTTTCTTCGATTTTGTTTGCTATTATCAATATATATTCATTATCTATAAATTCAATATATAGTTATAAGTTGATACTTGGTGATTTAATTAAACCTGTTTCCATCTCTTTGATCTTGTATACAATTATCATCATAATGCAAGAGTTTAAAATAATTGATTTGAATTATTTATTTGTTTTTAATGGTATAATTTTAAGCGTAACACTTTATTTTTTAATATGCTCAAAATTTGGTTGCAAATGGTATTTGAATGATAATTAAATTAGAGATTCGTGGTTTTGCTTTCATTGTAACCACAATATTACTTTTAATTCTGTTAAATGTTTTTTATTTTAATAGTGAAATAAAGAGTAAAGCATTTATTGCTGTAAGCATAACTGGTTGTATTTTATGGATGTTGGCATTTACAATGGTTAAGTCAAGATTTATAAACACAGCATCGATTATTACACCTGTTAATTTGTTTTTTTTAGCTTATGTGATACTTTACTTTCAAGTGCCTTTGTTAGAACTTTTGGATTTAAAAGTTGCAGATAGATTTATTTACTTTATTTGGAATAACGAAGATGTAATCAATAAATCTGTATTTTATTCTGTGAGTGGAGTGTTTTTTTTTGTTCTTGGTTCGTCTTTTATTTTATCTAGTAGATTCTTATCAAGAAAAAGTAAGAGATTTAATGCTGCTTTTCTCACAATAATTGCTTACGTTTTTTATATAGCTTTCTTCTTAACCTCAGGAAGTTATAAGGTAGGGGCTTATAATCCTGATGACGCATTATCAGTAAATCCATATTTTTTTAAGTTATTTAATGTTTTTTTCTCTGCATCAATTATCTTAAACCTATGTAATATTAGTCAGAAAAGTAAAGGTAGAGAAAGTGTACTTAGATATATATTTTATTTTGATAAGTCAATACTTTTGCTATTTATTTGGCATGTTTTATTTTCACTTTTTGTTGGAGATAGAGGTCCAGTAATTTCTTATACATTATTGGTGTTTAGTTTATACTTCATTAAACATTCTAAGATGAAAATATATCAAATATTATTGCTTATCGTTATGGCAAGTATTGTTTTAAGTGTAATTGGCAGTGTCAGGCAGGCGAGGTTTGATGGCGGTAGCTTGACAGAAAGGTTATCACAACAAGCTCAAAGTAACGGTAATGAAAATAAGTATTTTGGCTCTGCTGTGGTGGGGGAAGGAACAATTGAATTAGCTCTTTCAATCAGATCATTAAATCATGCAATAGCTAACGTACCAGAAAATTATGATTATAAATATGGTTTTTTCTTAACTCAAGGTATTGCAGCTTCTATTCCTGGTGTAGGAACTATTTTCAATTATTTATTTACCAATGGAGAGTCTTACCTAAACGGATCAGCAAATTTTGTTAGCTACATGATACAGAATGGTAATGTTAAGTATGGTGATGGGACATCTATTTTAGTCGATTTCTATTTGGATTTTGGTTTTATTGGAATTTGTATCGCTATGTTCCTATTGGGAGGGACATTTGTTTTTTTTGAGAAAAAGCTTGTTGAACCATTTTATTATCCTAGTTTAGGAATTGTTTCAGCTTTAGTAATATTTTCTAAGTCAATTTATCTAGTCAGATCTTCAATTTATTTAGAGCTTGGTAATTTATTGTTGATTTACTTTGTCATTTTGATTAACAACTTTTTTATGAAGAAGAGCATTTGATTTATGAAGGTTTTATTTTTACTTTCTGGTTTAGGTGTTGGTGGTTTAGAAACATATTTATATCGATTCTTAAAATTTTTACCGGACAATATTGATGTCACAATTTTATGTAAAGGAAATGATGTCGGTGTTTTAAAAAATAAATTTGAATCTCTCGGTGTGAACGTCGTTCATCATAAAGTTAGTTACATTTCTGTAAGGGATTATTATTATATTTATCGCTTTATAAATCAAAATAGATTTGACTGTGTTTGTGATTTTACGGGGTATATGTCAGGTTTAGTGATGACGACTGCTTATCTTTGTGGAGTGAGGACTAGGATTGCTTCATATCGTGAATCTACTTACCAATTTAAACCATCATGGTTGAAACTGATTTATGCTAGAATATTAAAGTATTTGGCTTATCGTTTTTCCACAAAGGTTATCTCTAACTCTGAAGCTGGTTTATCTTTTTTTTATCCAAACTATTGTGGTGATAAGTTTAAAGTTATACCAAATGCTATACCAGATTTTCAGTTAATTGGCGAGTATGAAAAACTCGAAATTAGAAATAAAATTGGTATTCCACACAATGCGCTATTGATTGGACATGTTGGAAGGTTTACTGCAGCAAAAAATCATTCTCAAATATTAAAATTGTTTGTGAGAGTTCAAAAGAAAATACAAAATATTCATTTGTTATTTTGTGGAAGAGATGTTGAAAATGGATTGTCTATCGATGGTAAATTAAATAACATTCATTTTATCGAGCACTGTGATGATGTTGATAAATTAATTCAGTGTTTTGATTTATTCTACTTTCCATCACTCAATGAAGGACAACCCAATGCGTTACTTGAAGCGATGTCAGTTGGTGTTCCTATAATTGCTAGTGATATTCCTTCTATAAAAGCAACTGTTCCATTGTTTATGCACAAATACTTGGTATCTCCCAATGATATTGATACCGCAGAATCATTATTACTAGATATCATTTCTTATCGAAATCAAATTCCATTGAGTGATATGAGGAATTCGATTCGACAGACATTTTCGTCTGATAAAAATTTTTCAATGTTCTTAGATGAGATATTACTTTGATGGCGAGAAAAGTACTTTTTATTCATGATCACAAAATTATGATTAAAGATGGTTGTTTATATTCCCGTGGTGGGTTAACAGCTAAAATTGTAGAAAATTATAAAAAATGTTTAGGTGAACTGAGTATTTGTTCTAGAGTGATTCCTTATTCTGAAGGGAATTCGTTGAAATTATCTGATGGTGACGTCAAACATATAGCCTTTCCAGATATCATGTCGGAAGGTGGGTTTAAATTAATTGAAGCATTAAATGTTATTCAATCATCTATAAAAGAAAATGACATTATTATTATTCGTCTTCCTTCAATATCAGGTTTAATGGCGTTTTTTTTTGTGAAGATGCTAAAAAAGAAATATATTGTAGAAGTTGTTGGTTGTGCTTATGACTCTTATAATAATTTACCATCTTTAAAGGGGAAAATGCTAGCTCCTTTTTACTTCCTACTTAATAAATTAGCGATTTCATTTTCGGATAATATACTTTACGTTTCTGAAGTTTTTCTTCCCAATCGCTATCCATCTTTTGGATCTAATCTATGTTTTTGTTCTGATGTTGAATTGACTATTGATTCTCATTCATTAGAAAAAAGGGTTGATAGGATCAATAATCATAGATTTGATACTTTTAAATTGGGAATGATTGGTAGTTTAGATGCAAGTTATAAGGGATATGACACAGTTTTTAATGCCATACAACTTCTAAATAATTCAAGC
>NZ_JWGX01000081.1:0-1117 GCF_000813075.1 Shewanella sp. ECSMB14102 | reverse complement strand
GGGGGGGGGATTCTTCGAGTCTTCGTTCATTGGCAAAAAGTTTCAATATTGTTGATAATGTTTTTTTTATGGGTGTTAAAGATCATCCACATGGTATTTTCAATTGGTTAGATACCGTTGATATATATCTGCAACCTAGCAGAACTGAAGGGCTTCCTAGGTCCGTAATAGAAGCATTAAGCCGAGCTTGTTTAGTTATCGGGACTGATGTCGGTGGTATACCTGAGTTAGTTGGAAATGATTATTTAATTGAAGTGGATGATGCTGAAAATCTTTCGAAATTAATACTTACATTTTCAAATAAGTCCCAGTTGTTAAACGCTGCTTATTCAAATTATGAACGGGCTAAGAATTATGAAGTTGAATTTTTAGCTTCAAAAAAAGATGAGTTTTATAAAAAATTTCTTGGGTGAATTATGAAGTCTAAGTCCTCATTTGTTTCTTTTTTACTTTACCTTCGGCCATTTGTAGTTTCTCTTTGGAATATTTTTCCTTCTTTTTTCTCACATTTTATGTGGAATCTTTTTAGGATGAATCAATTTAAGGTTGGTTATATAATTAGATATTTATGCCTTAATAAATTGTCGAATAAATGTGGAGAGAAAGTCATTGTTTTTCCAAATGTATATATATTAAATCCTCAAAATTTAAGCATCGGTACTAACATATCTATTCATGAAAACTCTTATATTGATGCCCATGGTGGTTTAGATATTGGATCTAACGTTGCCATAGCTCATAATGTCAGTATTTTAACCTTTGATCACTATATTGATAATATTAATGTGCCAATTAAGGATTCTGGTTCAAATGCAAAGCCTGTAATAATATGCGATGATGTATGGATAGGTGCTGGGGCCAGAGTTCTAAAAGGTGTAGTTATAAATAGTCATTGTGTTATTGCTTCCGGTGCGGTTTTAACAAAAACTACTGAACCTTATGGGATATATTCAGGTGTTCCAGCTAAACTTATAAGGTTGAGACGCTAAATTTAATAGTGTTGTATGTCTTATGACCTTTTCCCCGATTTTAAGACCATGACATTGATAAGGTTTCCAATACACTTGAGCGGCGTTGTTGCCTAAATAAGCGGAACCTTTTTCGCTTTCCATGATCT
>NZ_JWGX01000080.1:0-6354 GCF_000813075.1 Shewanella sp. ECSMB14102 | reverse complement strand
CCGTAAGCCGACGCAGAGCACACATGGGACTTGTTCGCACCTTCCTTAGGTAACCAAATTCACTATGCCGCTACAGAAATCTATTCGTATCATTCTTATAATAACTGAAAGAAGTAGACTCCATCTGATACTTTTTTGAAAATATCAAATTGTGCGTGTTCTTGGAATGCTTCTATATTCATACTCTCACCAAAAACCAAACCGTTTATTCCTAACATCACAGAGTTCCCCCATTGAATGCGGACTGTATTATATTTGGTGTCGTTAAACACATCAGTAACGCCAATTTCAGCCATGTCTACAAGTATCTCATTTAGATTCTCTTGTGATAACGTTACATTTGGCTGAGTCATGGATAATACTTGGCTCCATTTTTCAATTTTATTCTCGGCAGCTTTTTGGGTATATGTCATCATAAAACCACCGTCCGGACTTTTCCCAAAAGTTTTGGTAATAGGATTAATGACAACTCCATTTAAAACAATTGTTTCTTCAGAAAGGTAAGAGATTTCTTTTATATTATATTGGTTGATTTTGATAATTAATGCCTCTGCATTAATTATCATGTCGGCTTTAGTAATTACATCTTCATTGTAGTTAGGACTACAAGCCACTAAAATAGAGAGTATTGGTAAAATGAAAGCTTTATTTAATTTCATTGTAAGTTACCTAGGTGTATTAATATGGAATTATTTTGTATGTACAGTTTTTGTTCAGGTGGTAATGACCACCAAGACCATTTGGGAATTACCATAATTCACATTGTTACTTTCGCGCCACCGGGTATTCCAGGATTGATCTGATCCGGTAATAATGGACACTTAGCTAAGCACTATTTTTTAATTCAAATTTTTCTGGGCTCAAATACCCAAGAGCACTATGCCGTCTGGTCCGATTGTAATCAACCTCAATATACTCAAATACCGCTTGTCTCATTTGCTCACGTGCCATGAGCGGCTCGTCTTGCAACGCGTCAACTTTTAATGCGTGGAAGAAGTTTTCCACGCAAGCGTTATCCCGGCAATTCCCTTTACGGCTCATGCTTTGTACTAACTGATGTTTCTGAAGCAAAGCACGGTTATCGTTTGCGCAGTATTGGCTTCCTCGGTGGTCGCTATGGACAATCACGTCAGTAGGGAAACCTCAGCGGAATAACGCCATCTTCAATGCGTCACAAGCATGTGCTGATGTCACTCTGCTTGCCATCGACCACCCCATTTCAGGTTGGCCGCATTAGCAGTAAAGTTCTGCTTCCCTAGACGTAGTCTAAGGGGCTTTTAACTCCCTCAGGTAGCGGTAAATGGTGTGCACCGAAATATCCAGCCGCTTGGCGGCCACCTGGGCGCTATCCTTGAGTTCAAAAATGCCGGCATCGAACAGACGGGTCACGATTTCACGGTTTTTTTTCGATGACGGGATCTGTTGACAATGGCGTACTTCCTGGTTGACCTTGTCTATGGTGCTGTGCAGCGTTTCCTCAATATTGACGGCGAATACTTCTGACGTACCGCAGTGTTCTGTGAGCGGGGATTGTTGCGGCAGCATGGAGCGCAACACAGACATCAAAGGCGCATCCATATCTGTGTTGATACATAAAAGGCCTATGGCCATCTGTTTTTCGTTGCGGATAACCGTGGTGATGGATTTCAGAGTTTTGCCATTACCGCTTTGGCTCAGATAAGTCTCGGAGATATCCTGGCCGCGCTTGAGTTTTTCCAATGCCAGATTGGTAATAGGTGCACCGACACTGCGGCCGGTAATATGGCCGTTGGCTATTTTGATGATTGAAGGGTGGTCTCGGTCCAGGCTGTGTAAAACCACTTCTGTGTGTTGCCCATACATGGTGGCGATACCGTCGACCACATTTTTGATGGCGTTGAGTATCTCCATGTCTTTGGGAGTTAACTTGTGAAGTTTCACCGCTATCCTTGTGTGAAAGCCCGGTTATTGCCGGGCACTGGAGCTTAGGCAGACATGATACTGATAATGGTATTGTCGGTCGACACCATGCCATCACAGATCATCTGCCCCAGATTCTTGATTGTTTGTTCGACATCGGCGGCGACTATGCCTTGCGTCGATACGGCATGTTGGTTGAGCGCCATCAAAAATGCCCGTACAGCCGCGCTGGACGAGGTACTGACCTTCATGGCACAGGAAGCTTTGGCGCCGTCACAGACCATGCCAGTGCTGTCGCTGATGACATTCTGAATGGCGTAACAGCTTTGTTCAAAACTGCCCCCGGCAAGATACACCATGGCCATGGCCGCTGCGGCACTGGTCACCGTATTGCCGCAAAAAGCCGACAGTGGCGGGTAGTGGCACTTAATGTAAATGGCGCCGAGGTGGCTCATGATAAGTGCCCGGGCCAGCTGCTCTTCACTGCAGCTGAACTTCTTGGCGGTGACCACTACCGGTACAGTGGCGGCTATGCCCTGATTGCCACTGCCAAAATTGCTCATGGCCGGTAGGGTAGCGCCCCCCATGCGCGCATCCGAGGCCGCCGCCGTGTACATGACTATCGAGTTGAGCAGGTCGTCACTCAGCAAGCCGATATCGATATTTTTCTTCAGCGTTCGGCCCACTTCCAGACCATAGGCCGAATTCAAGCCTTCGTCGGACAAGCGGGAGTTAAGATCGGACGCCGCCAGAATAAATCTTATTCGGTTAACATCTACCCCGGTGGCAAACTCATAGATTGCGGCAATGCTGATATCGACGCCGTTGCATACCGAAGCAGTACTGCCTTGGGCTGACGCTTCGGCCCGATACAATTGTTGGCCGTCGAGCCATTTCTCGGTAATTCGGGTATGGCTGCCACTGATAACGATTTTAACCTGGTGTTTGTCGTTGGCAGCGGTTACCGCGCAATAAATAAACTCGTCTGCTTGAATACGGGATATCTTGACCATGCCGGCATCAATAAGCGCCTGGGCTTCGGCTACTTGCGCCGGGTTGATATTTGCCAGCACTTCAAGACCGGCATTGGCATCGCCCCCAAGGGCTCCAGCAGCTGCGGCAATGGCCAGGCCTATCTTGCCGGTTCCGGGGACAAATACGCCCATGGCGTTTTTGTAGAGGTTATCCGAAACCTGAACTTCCAGGCTCAAAGGCTTGGTACCCAGCGTTTCAGTGGCGACAGCGGCGGCATAGGCAGCGGCAACAGGCTCGGTGCAGCCCAGCGCAGGGCGTACAACTTGATTGAGGATAGCTATATATTGTTGCCACTGTGGTTTCATGACTGGATTCCGGCGAGTCTGAGTTGGGGATAGGCAAGGGCTTGGCTTGCGGTCATTGTATCAATATTGCCCATAATCCCTTGAGACAACTTGCAACTATTTTTGAATGCGTTTCGGCTTAACGGTGCAATTATTTGCATACCAAGGCTGTTGTGCAAATCTATTTTGCCGTTAATGAGGCGGCAATTGTTGCTAGTGTGACCCACATCTTGTAATTGATGGCGTTTTTCATTTAATCCTTTGATATCAACAAAATTGCAAAAAAGAATGGCTGCCCAGATAAAGAGGTGCAACTTTTTTTGCAAAAAATAACAAGCAGTATCCAATAATATTTAGGGTCGTTATATGAAAACTGACACTTTGGCACCAGAGTGGGGCGCGGTCATTACTCGGAATGATACGCAGGCATGGAAGGAGGCGACCCGGTTTGACAGTACTGATTGGGGTTGGATCATCATGTCGATCGGCATGGCCATAGGTGCAGGTATCGTCTTTTTACCTGTGCAGGTGGGTTTAATGGGACTGTGGGTGTTTCTCTTGTCTGCCCTTGTCGGTTATCCGGCCATGTATATGTTTCAAAGACTGTTTATCAATACCTTGGCCGAGTCCCGTGAGTGTCGGGATTACCCCAGCGTGATTGGTGATTATCTGGGGAAAAACTGGGGCATATTTCTCGGTGCCCTCTATTTTGTCATGTTGGTGATCTGGGTGTTTGTCTACTCGACGGCGATCACCAATGACAGTGCATCTTTCCTGCAAAGCTTTGGAGCCACCAAGAGTCTGTTGTCTGAAAACCCCTTCTATGGTCTGGGGCTTATTTGTCTTCTGGTTGCACTGGCTTCCCGCGGCGAAAGCCTGCTGTTCAAGATTTCGACCCTTATGGTGCTCACCAAGCTTGGGGTGGTCGCACTGCTTGGGCTGATGATGGTCGACAAGTGGGATATCAATAATATCGGCGCTGTGCCCACTAGCACAGATTGGATCCGCGATGCGGTAGTAATGCTGCCATTTACCTTGACTTCGATCCTGTTTATTCAAAGCCTCAGTCCCATGGTGATCTCTTACCGTGCCAGGGAGAAATCTATCGAGGTGGCGCGCTTCAAAGCGATGCGGGCGATGAACATAGCTTTCGGGATCCTGTTTGTTACTGTGTTCTTTTATGCTGTGTCCTTTACGCTGGCGCTGGGGCATGATCAGGCGGTAAAAGCCGAGCAGGAAAATATTTCCGCCCTGGCGATAGTGGCGCAGGGGATGCCCGGCCAAACGCTGAAGCTCTTGAGTCTGACACTGAATATCTTTGCGGTGATGACGGCCTATTTCGGGGTCTATTTGGGTTTTCGGGAAGCGTGTCAGGGGATCACCATGAACCTATTGCAGCGGGTTATGCCCAAGGAGAAGATCAACACCAAGCTGGTGGGCTACGGCATCATGGTATTTACCATATTGCTATCCTGGAGTGCCATTGTGTTGAACGCCCCAGTGCTGAGCTTCACCTCTATCTGTAGTCCAATATTCGGCTTGGTTGGCTGTTTGATCCCGGCCTATCTGGTTTATCGGGTGCCGGCGCTACACAAATACAAGGGCGTTGGCCTGTACGTGATTATCGCTACAGGGATCCTACTGTGTATCTCACCCTTCCTGGCATTCAGTTGATTGACTTGAAGTTTGGATGTTAAAGAATCGAGTGAAGAACGCCCCGCAATGCGGGGCGTTGTCAATGGCGCGATAGCAAATTGACGCCGAGGGGTTAGGCCAAAACTTATGTGAAGAGCTCAGGCCTTGTCCTGCTGCTGCAGAAAGTCGTGAAACTCTTCTTCATAGAGATGAAACAGCACTAGGGTAACGGCAAAGATGATAGGGCCGTAGATCAGGCCGATAAGCCCGAAGAGCTGCAGTCCTCCCAGCAAAGAGAAGAAGATCAGTAAGGTACTCATGCCGGCAGAGCCTTGCATCAGAATCGGCCTCAGGAAGTTATCGATAGAACCAACCACCAATATCCCCCAGGCACAGAGGAACAGGCCCCAGCCCCAATCGCCGGTCAAGGCCAGATAAAGCGCGGCCGGTACCCAGATAAGTGCGGTACCCACCACAGGGATAAAAGAGGCGAACGCCATCATGCAGCCGAGGAATAATCCGGGCAGGCCGACTATGGCCATGGCGATACCTCCGGCAAAACCTTGGGCCAGGGCGGTGAGGAAGGAGCCGAGTACTGCCGACTTAGCCACTTTTTCCACCTCATCGAGAATTTTATCCTCCTGGCTGCGGGACAGGGGGATAACGTGTCTGAGGCTGGTAATTATCTGTTCGTTATCCCTGAGGAAGAAAAACAGCACGAACAGCATCAGGGAGAAATTGACAAAGAAGCCGGTGATATTGCCAAGCAGTGCCGTGCTCAGGCCGACCAGTCGAGTACTGAGCTCCGTAAGTGCTGCGGTAGCTTTTTGCAATATTTCCTGCGGATCTATGCTATCGAACGGCAACCATTTATTGGTTAGCGCCAGCGACGATTGTACCCAGGGATGCTCCAGCAACTCTTTGGCGCCACCATGAGTCAGCCATTGATAAGCCTGAGTGGCAGAGCTGACCCCTTGCTCAATCACGGAAATCAGCATAAACAGCAGCGGGATAAGTATGATTACCGTCAGCAAAACACAGGAAAGCAGCGCGCTCAGATTGGGGTGATTGGGGAGTTTCGCTTCGATGCGCTTGTGCACGGGTAAAAACAGTAAGGAAACGATAAATCCCAGCAGAATCGCGCCCAGATAGGGAGCGACCAATAGATAACAGGCATAAGCCGCAATGGCCAAAGCGGCGAGGATTAACCAATGGCGGGGTTCGACCCGAAAACGTACGGACACGGGAATTCCTTGTTAATTCAAAAAGTATGTTGAGTTTGCCATCTGTGTGGCGGGGCCACATGCTTGGGCCTGGATTCGAGATGGCGGCAGTTATTAAACCACGGAGCGGCAGTGCAAGAGAAGAACTGCTTGGGCCATATACTCGCTTAAATAGTCAAGCGTCAGTGGTATGCCACTCCTGAAAGCCACCTGTTGTGATACAGGTGGCTTTTTCAGTAGCAATAGAATTAGAACTTGTAGTTTACCCCCACGGTGAA
>NZ_JWGX01000079.1:0-291 GCF_000813075.1 Shewanella sp. ECSMB14102 | reverse complement strand
GCTGGCGAGGTGGGGTGCGATCAAACATGTTGAGTATCCCGGCGCGAACCTGCAAGGCATCTGTGATGTTGTAACGGCTGGTCAAATCAAAAGTGGTATAAGACGGGATGTCGTTATAGTTGTTTTGATTGGGTGACCATTCGTTATCCAACACTGTGCTACTGCGATGATTGGCGGTCAGCACGGCAGAAAAGTCATTGTAGGTGTAATCTGTGGTCAGTCGGTGACGCCAGCGTGGACGGGCCTGCTCACCTGCCGATTTAACTTCATCATCGGCGAATCCGGTCGGGT
>NZ_JWGX01000078.1:0-8463 GCF_000813075.1 Shewanella sp. ECSMB14102 | reverse complement strand
GATTGATCAGATCGCTTGAATCGAGCCGAGTTCCTTCTATTTTCGAAACGCAGTGATCTACATTTAGGAACAGCTATTTAGCCGTCTTACAATTGACATCTATTAGCTTGCTTAGTCTCAATGTTGAAATGCTACCTTTGTCGGAGCCAACAAAGTAAATAGCTAAAAACCATTTAGATAACGGCAAGTTAGTACTATGGAATAACGTGCCAGATGTAACCGATACTTGCTTTCTACAGTTGTTGCACTGAATGTGCTCTCTACACTTTAGTTGGCACCCTTTGTGATGCCCACAGTGGGGGCAAACAAAGCCATTCGGCCAGCGTTGATTTTTTAAGTAATTCAAGCAATCTTCGTCAGTTTGAAATAGTTTTTGCCATTCTAAAAAGCTAATTTCTGAAGTTTTCATCACAATTCTCACTAAACAGCACTGTTTATATATACAGTTTAGTTCAATTGTGAAAATTGTGAAAAGGTATGATATTTTTATTGTGCTGAATGGTTGCAATTAAAGAATATAAAAACCACCACGTTCTTAACTCTTATATGAAAATATAAGTGATTGCAACAATACAGATAACCAAGAGAAAGATATCTAACACCTTGACTCCATATTTAAAATGTCTTGCGATACAAAAAAAAGACAATACCGGTGCAATAAAAAACAAAATATTCCCACCAGTACTAACTGAGTCTGAAATAAAATAACCTTCACTTTTAAAGTTTGAACTAACCCCTAAAAACCACATGAAAGCTAAAATTAAACCAACAACAAAAAAAAATCGGCTAATCATGGCAGACCTCCTCAATGACTCGGTTTCCGATGCATTTACACTGGATAATCTAGTGATTAATGGCGTGAATTAGAATTACTAAAGTATGACCAACAGCAGACCCACAACAATCCGCGTATTCAGCCATCACTAAATGAATACTAAGCCGTGGCCAAATTTAGTTGGCCACTACACACCAGAAACACCATAAAAGATAACCCCAAATCAAAAAAGTTACTTATTATTAACCAGAAACAGCACAAACAAAGAATTTATAAAAAGTAAGGACAAAAGCCCAAAATCCATTTCAATAGTCACTTTATATAGCAAAGTAAGCATATTAATAGCCATCACCGTAAAAAATAAAATCCTATTCACATTTACTCCTTAATTGCCGAAGTGGAACGCTGTTCCACTTCGGCCACATAATGATAATAACACATTTATTACTTTGTCTTGGCGTAATACCATGCTGCGAACGCTGCATTTAACCCCAAATCGGCACAAACTACCGCCACGATTAACGGAGCCACTCCACCATTTACAGCAGCAATCTCTTTGCAATTCAACTCTTTCATAATATCTCCTTACTTAGTAGCTTCATACAGGCCGAAAATCATACAACCTGCAGTTAACCCACCCATAAATGCTTTTGCACCCAAGATAACTAATGGCGCGATACCACCGTTAACTTGCTCAATCTCACTCATTTTAAGTTCTTGCATAATATCTTCCTTAATTTAAACTCTTAACGTTATGTTTGCCTAAGCGCTCAAACGAACCCTTTAGGTTTATTTGGCTTTAAGCGACTGACCAAGGGTGCGGTTTCCGGCTAAAGTTGCCGCGCCCTTGTTTTTAATTTTTGAAATAGCACGTTATTTTTGAACGTCATACTTCACCAGTTAAAATCCTTTTTATCAATTGACTGCTTTACTGCACCACTCCCATCAACTGCTGCATTTCATCTTGTGTAGACTTTGCCTTGATGCATAACCATTACTCGCTGAGCCTGCTTGATGGTTTCCGGCCGGTGGGCAATGATGATGCGCGTCATGTCGAGATGTTTTATCTGTTCGCTAATTCTTGCTTCGTTATTAACATCTAGATGACTGGTGGCCTCATCCATAAACAGCAGGCTCGGTTGCTGATACAGGGCTCTGGCAAGTAACAGGCGTTGTACTTGCCCGCCGGAGAACTGGTTGCCCATATCTCCCACCAAGGTGTTATACCCCATGGTCATTTTACTGATGTCGGCATTAATGGCGGCCATTTGTGCGCACTGCTGCATACGCAAGTAGTTAGGCTCGGGGTCAAAGAAGGTAAGGTTGTCTGCGATAGAGCCCGATAGCAGGGTATCGTCTTGCATGACCGCGGCAACCTGTTTGCGATAGGTGACTAATCCAACTTGGGTAATGTCTTGCCCATCCAGCAAATTTCGCCCTTGTGTCAGATTAAGTCGCGACTAACACACCTGTATGTCCTGCTGTATGTTCAGTAATGTTCAGCCCTTGATAATGTTGAATGATAGTATTAATTATTGGGTTATCTATTTTAATTTCTTGACCACCCTTGTACCAAACAATACTTCAAGCAACAAAACTTTTCAAACCAAAACATATTAATCATTTCGCCTCAAAAAATACCCAAAAACAAACCATGAACAAATCGCAGTAGTCAAAGTTGCAACACCAACTTCATTCTCTGTCGCATTAAGCACGAAACCAAAAAAATACATTGTACTTAGTGATAATAATAAAGTTAAGAATAGGTGGGTATACACCATTTTGAAATGAAAAAATAGTGAACTATTATTTTTGCATTGTCGAAATCGCTCCCAAGTAACTATAGCTACGCCCGCAAGGACAAAATAAAAAAACAATTCAATGATTAGCATAAACATCCTTTTAAAGCCGGTTCGAATTTATAACCGACTTTAACATCTGATTATATGTAGCTGATCGATAAGTTTATCTGTTGTTGGCACTCTGCATTCCTATTAAGTGTGTGAATTACACACTTAATAGGAATGCCGCTTACACAAATCTTTTTACACTCTCAAAAGGGCTGGAATAGCCCTTTTTATTGTTAACTATTTGCGAAAAAATACCACCTACCCAACCAGCAACAAAACCACTAAGTGCTGCAGCGCAAGCTTTCACGCCATAGAGCCTAGGAGATTAATCCGAAATATGCAATAAATACTAATGCAGCCCCAAATAAACCACCCAAGGCAAAAGAGAATGCTTGGTAATGTTGAATAACAGTATTAATCATTACACCACCTTTATTTTAATTGCTTAGCAATCCAGATTGCTCCTGCAGCCAAAGCCGCACCGAATGCACTCCCTGCAACAAAGTAACCAACAGCTACTAATGGAGCTACACCACCACATACGGCTTTTTGTTCCGAAATATTAAGCTCAGTCATTTCTTCCTCCTATTCAACCATCTTATAAGCAGCCATCACCAAACCAGAACCAAAGGCTGCACCAGCAACAAAAGCCTTGTAAGCTAGCGGAAAAGCTAATGGAGCTATTCCACCATTCACCTGCTCAATCTCATTCAATGTTAGCTCTTCAATTTTTGATACTTGCATAATATCTTCCTTAATTTAAACTCTTAACGTTATGTTTGCCTAAGCACTCAAACGAACCCTTTAGGTCTATTTGGCCTTAAGCGACTGACCAAGGGCGCGGTTTCCGGCTAAAGTTGCCGCGCCCTTGCTTTTAACCGATGCCATGCTTTGCATGTGTATAGCCTCACACTGCATCGATTAAAATTCCTTTTTATCTATTCTTTATTTTCACTTCTTTACTGCGCTTATTACGCGCTACCCATCAACTGCTGCATCTCATCCTGTGTGTAGACTTTGCCTTGATGCATAACCATTACTCGCTGAGCCTGCTTGATGGTTTCCGGCCGGTGGGCAATGATAGTGCGCGTCATGTCGAGATGTTTTATCTGCTCGCTAATTCTTGCTTCGTTATCAACATCGAGATGACTGGTGGCCTCATCCATAAACAGCAGGCTCGGTTGCTGATACAGGGCTCTGGCAAGCAACAGGCGCTGTACTTGCCCGCCGGAGAACTGGTTGCCCATATCCCCCACCAAGGTGTTATACCCCATTGTCATTTTACTGATGTCGGCATCAATGGCGGCCATTTGTGCGCACTGCTGCATACGCAAGTAGTTAGGCTCGGGGTCAAAGAAGGTAAGATTGTCTGCGATAGAGCCCGATAGCAGGGTATCGTCTTGCATGACCGCGGCAACCTGTTTGCGATAGGTGACTAATCCAACTTGGGTAATGTCTTGCCCATCCAGCAAAATTCGTCCTTGTGTCGGGGTTAGTAGCCCAAGCATTAACTTCACTAATGTTGTCTTGCCACAACCCGACTCACCCACGATGGCAACGGATTCATTAGCATTAATGGTTACCGACACATCATCGATGACACATGGCTCATTGGGTGCGTATCGGAAACTCACACGCTCAAGCGTTAACTGTCCTGTCACCTGGTTGAGGGAAGTAATGCTCTCCCTATTTGCTTCCTGTTCGTGCAGCGCAATGTCGGAGATACGGTCGAGGTGTAAACGCAGCATGCGAAACAAAATAAGTTGTTCAATCAGACTCGCAACACGCTCCGTTAGCTGATTCTTATAGGCGATAAAGGCCAGCACCATACCGATTGTTAAGCCACCGCTCATCACAATCGTCGCCGCCAGGTAAACTACAATGATGTTCTCTACACCAAACAGCAACTTGTTCATAGCGTCAAAACTGATTTTGAGTTTACCTAAACGGATATCTGCATTTATCACTTCGCTGTAACGGTTTTGCCATAAGCTTTGACGCTGGGGCTCGCAGGTAAACAGCTTAATGGTTTGTATGCCGCGAATGTTCTCTAAGAAATTCGTTTGCTCTTTGGCGCTCGATTGTATGGACTCTTCGGTTGCGCGGTGTAGTGGCCGATAAAGCGCAAACCTCAATAAGGCGTAAAGTAAAATTGCTGCAACAACAACTAATGTCAACTTGACACTGTAAATTAACATCATCACTAGCACGGCTATTGACATGACACCATCGACAACCGTTTCAACTAAACCTGTAGTTAAACGCTCTCGCACCTGGGCAAGTGAACCAAACCGCGAAACCAAATCACCAACATGGCGCTTTTCAAAATAACTCATGGGCAGTCTAAGCAGGTGACGCAATAAATTGACCCCCATCTGCATATTGAGCAGGCTCGATACACGCAAAACCAACCAACTACGCACGCTAGTGGTAATTACGTTGATAGCCACAAGTAATCCGAAACCTACTGCCAGCACTATGAGTAATGGTTTATCTTGGCTAATGAGCACTTCATCAACCACCCACTGCATGTAATAAGGCGTGACCAGCGCAAAGACTTGTAACAATAATGACAACACGAAAAGGGTCGTTAATGCTCGTCCTAACCCAGTCATCTTGCTCCAGAGTTGCGACAAGTGCATCTGCTGGCGTTCATCAGCCTGCTCAAACCCTTTGGTTGGGGTCAACTCTAGCGCAATGCCTGTGAAATGCTCGGCAAACTCATTAAAGGTAAGTGTCTTTTTCCCAAAAGCAGGGTCATTGATGCTCACCCCGGACTTAGTCACCCCGGTCAACACCACAAAGTGATTCATGTCCCAATGCAGCACACAAGGTAATGTGAGTTTACCGACTTCTTCTATCGGGCACTTCAGCGCGCGACTCGCAAGCCCTATGCTGTCACTGAGGACAATCATTTGTTGCAGATTCATCCCCTTTAAATCCGCACTAAAACGCTTCCTTAACGCTGCCATATCGAGTTTGTGGCCATAAAAGCTAGCAACCATGGCAATACAAGCCAAACCACATTCAGCCATTTCCGCCTGCAATATAAGCGGCACGCGTTTCTTACCTGAAAATTCCAACAGTTCAATTGGAGAGGATTCAGTAGTCATATCTGTAGAAGCATTCATCAGCCGACCCTACCTTTCAGACTGTATATAGGGTCAAGCAGCCAATCGAGTAAGCTTCGCCTATCGAGCACAATGTCAGCCTCAAGCAACATGCCACTTTTTAGCGGAAACGCTTCTCCATAAGCCAGCATATCCTGCTTAGACAACTGGGTCCGAATACGGTAAACAGGTTCTGACAAATTAACTGGTACTCTGGCTTCGCCATCGAGCAATAACGCCTTGTCAATGCGAGAAATATGGCTTTCAAGGAATCCAAACCGCTGATAAGGAAAGGCATCGAAGCGTAATCTTGCCTCATCCCCCTCTCTAATAAAGCCGGCACTACGAGTAGGTAATAGTAACTCTGCGACCAGCTCTGCGCCCTGAGGGATAAGGCTCATTAACGGGCGATTTGTCGCAATAAACTCTCCATCAACTATTTGTATTGCGGCAACCGTTCCCGCTTCTGCAGCGCGGATAACATAGCGATAATTATTTTCAGTTTCATCGATTTGACGTTGAAGGTCTGAGCGACGCCTTTTAATCTCACTCTCTTTTAATGCGTACTGGTAGGGTAACAGCTTAAGCTCAGCTTGTGACGCATTTAACTGACTAGAAACGGTTACTTTATTGGATTTAACATTTTCTATTTCTTGTCGAATATTGATAAGCTTCTCTTGCTGAGACTGATAATCGAGCTCAGAAAGAAAACCGTCCTGATATAACTTCTTATGCTGATTTTGCTGAGACAGTTGCATCGACAGTTTTTCAGAAAGCAATTTCTCCAGATTAGGAATGACGGAGAGTGAACTTTGATTATCTGAAATCGCAGTTCTCAACCTAACAGACTCATCTGCCAACATTCTTTGGTTGACTACTCGTTCAGCCTCGAGCAAGTCTAACTGTTGTTTCAGTTCGCCAATTAAAGACTCACTGAGTTCTTCACCGGAGGTCATACTGCGTCTGAAAACGATAGTCACTAAAGGGTCTCCTTCTTGAACTAGCGCTCCCTCTGACACGTGTAGTTTCTCAACGTTACCGCTACGATTGGCGAATGTCTTAATAAGCCCCTTATTAGGAACCAAATACCCTCGAACGGTTTCCTTTCTGGCATAGTGGGAACAAGAGAGAAATACAGCTATAGCCGTAACAACGACAAAAATAATAAACGCAGAATTGTAAATAGACAGGGGCTGTGCAAGCGATATATCGCCATGTAGCTTTTGTTTTTGCGCCTCAACGGCCTGTTTTCTGAATAAGCTAGACATACCAGACCCCTGTGCTCACTTTATATCAAGACAATTTAATATAGTGACTATCACGCCATAAAACTATTTTGTGACATGCTTAATAAATCAAATATAAAACACAAACCTGCAACGCGAGTCAAGAAAGAAATACAGTATGAAATACAGGGCTGAAATACAGGAAATCCATATCTTTTTGATGTTTCGCACAGCCTTGAATAGACTTTGAAATACCTATCAAAGCTCAGTCGAGGTTGGTTATGACCACAGCCCGCCGCCAGTTGATAGATGCTGAAAGTACGCCCTTTTACCACGTGATTAACCGTTGCGTTAGACGGGCATTTTTGTGTGGTGAAGATGCACTCTCGGGGCGCAGTTATGAACATAGGGCTGGATAGTGGATAAAATCAGGCAGTTGTCGTCAATATTCTGCATCGACGTTTGCGCTTATGCGCTCATGAGTAATCACTACCATTTGGTGCTTAAAATCGACCTTGCTGCGCAACAATCGTTGTCGCCATTTGAAGTCATTGAGCGTTGGACAGGGCTCTTTAGTGGCAATCCTGTGGCGGCAAAGTTCCTCAAGGGCGATAGTCTCTCGGAAGGTGAACAAATACTGCTGGTTCCGCTTATTTAGGCAACAACGCCAGTAAATCGTGTAAGATGTGGACATCACGCATGGTATTGGATCTGGTAGTTTTTTGGCGAAATCATTTAGATCAATCAACACCATGCGTGTCTACTGAATTGAATAATAAGGGAATTATCTGGGGATTCCTTAGAGGTATGCATTAAGGGATGATGGTGACTAAACCGAACAATTCCTTAAGGCAGTTGCTATTCGTTCAATGTTCTGTTCAAAACGTCTTTATAAATTTTTGATTTAGAAAAACAACATCAAATTGACACTGAAATTAACTATACCCTGATGTGTTTTGATATTAATTATTAACTTTACCAGTTTAGTAACGGTTAATTAAACACTCACTTGTTCGGTAAATTCAAGGTTTTTAATATCCACCCATTCGGTAAATGAGCTACACCACCAGCGAGGTATGACCAGATAATCTTTATTGAATATTTAATTTGACAATTTATCTGATGCGTGATTATTCTGACGTACATTCAAAACCCTTTGATGTTCAGATTTAATAACCCAAAATGGAACTATTAAATGAACGGACTCTTTAGAAAAGAAGCACTTGATTATTCCAGCAAGAGGTTACTGGTGAGTATATACCTGGCTCAACCTATATCCGTTTATCTTATCGTTTTTTACCTTATCTTCACTGTATCAACTTGCATTTCATTTCTATTCCTTTCTGAGTATTTTTGTAAAGAGACAGTGCAAGGTTTTTAGTACCGAGTTCAGGTGTCATAAAAGTTTATTTCAGTCGCTCTGGTACTATTGAAAGTATTTATGTAAAAGAAAGTTCGAAGGTTCAGAAAGGAGAATTAATCGCTAAAGTTTTATTATCAAG
>NZ_JWGX01000077.1:0-8920 GCF_000813075.1 Shewanella sp. ECSMB14102 | reverse complement strand
ATCATGGAAAGCGAAAAAGGTTCCGCTTATTTAGGCAACAACGCCCTTTAAAAGCCGAGAAGGAAGCGAATGAACACCCTGAGCTCAATGCTAAAATGGAACAATTACGTCAGCAAGTAAATGCTGATTTTATTGTCATAGGCAATACTGAAAAAATTCGTTTGGTGCATCCTGAACCAACGCGAATAGGTCAACGCATGGTTGGGGAAGACTCAGAAGCTGGATTACGTGGCGAGTATTATGTTTCTGAGGCCACTGGGAGTTTAGGTGAATCTATTCGTGGCAAGGTACCTGTTTATGATCATAATGGTGAAGTCTTAGGTTTGGTATCTGTCGGTTTTTTGGCCGGCTCTGTTGAATTGTTGATTTTAGAACGCAGTAGTATACTGATTTGGGGCTGTATTTCGTTACTGTTATTTAGTATTTTTGCTGCCATATTTATTGGTCGATGGGTGCGGAACGCCATATTTGGATTGCAACCAGATGAAATAGCAAGGCTATTTGCTGAACAGGAAGCCATCTTGAACACTGTGCGTTCCGGCATTATTGCACTTGATCCTAATGGGAATGTTCGGAAAATAAATCAACGGGCTTGTGAAATCCTGGAGCAACCGTTGCGTATCCAGCATCAAAGTCTTCATTTAAGTGACCTATTGCCGGAACATGCAGAATTTTTATTGCGTAATCCAAGCCGCCGTATCTTAGGTTTCGAGTTGTTTGCTGCCGATAAACGTCTGGTTTTATCACGTTTTTTACTTCAAGCCCACGGCTACAATGACGGTGTGCTATTGAGTATGCGTCCTGCTGATGAGTTAGAATATTTATCGCAACAATTGGCCAAGGTACAGGCATTTGCTGAGTTATTGCGGGTACAAACTCATGATTACTCAAATAAATTAAACACTATTGGTGCGTTAATCCAAATGGGAGAGTTGGATAAGGCGATTGAGCTAATTGGCCAAGAGAGCCAAGGTTCACAGGCTCAAATTGAAAGTTTATTGACCCATATTCAAGAACCTGTTATCGCTGGATTATTACTGGGTAAGTACCACAAAGCCCGGGAAGTGAATGTCTGCGTGGAACTGAATAATGATAGTTTGTTATGCAGTATTGAACGCAAAGAACTTCTGGAACGCATGGTGTCTATTTTGGGTAATCTGATTGACAATGCGATTGAAGCGGTGCAAAAGGTACAACATATGCGGGTGCCTCGTGTGTTAGTGACCATTGATGAAACGGCGCAAAATATTATATTCGATGTTGAAGATAGTGGTATAGGGCTAGGTGCTGACAAAGCTGCCATTTTTACACCGCAATACAGTTCGAAAACGGGTGCACAACATGGGGTAGGGTTGTATTTGGTGAAAACGCATTTGGAATCTTGTGGTGGTACATTGGAATTGGGAGAATCTGATTTAGGCGGTGCAAGGATTACCGTTTACATTCCGAAGAAACATGTTAAAGGAACTTCTCATGGCGTATTCAGTAATCATTGTTGAAGATGAAGTTGCCGTCTCACAATTGTTGGCTCAGTATTTACTGTTTCCCCAAACTCAAGACACTGTACGCCAGGGACAGTATCAAGTTGTGGGTTGTGCCGGTAGCATAAAAGTTGCGACCGGTTTGTTAAAAGCATTACAACCTGATCTGATTTTATTGGATATTTATCTGCCGGATGGTTCTGGACTTGAGTTGTTACAACAGGTTCGTAAGCAAGGACTAAAAAGTGATGTGATGTTGATTACAGCAGCCAAGGAAGTCACCATTTTAGAACAAGCCATGCAATTGGGAGTATGTGATTTTCTTGTTAAACCTTTAATGTTAAAACGTTTAGATCAAGCACTTGCTCGCTTCGAAGCTCGTCAACACTGTCTCTCGGTAGCGGAAGAAGTAACCCAATCCATCGCAGACACTCTATTTGGGGGGGATAAGCAATCGAGTAATCAAGTACCGGTTCGTTTACCCAAAGGTGTGGATGCCTTGACTTTAGATAAAATCCGTTGCGTGTTTACAGAACATCCGAAACAAAGTTATACCGCACAACAAATGGGGGCGCTTGTTGGCATGAGTCGTTCAACTGCACGGCGTTATTTGGAATATATGCTGGCGATTGACGAGTTGATTGTTGATCAAAATTACGGGGCTATTGGCCGTCCGGAACGAAGTTATCGCTTTATCACCTTTAACAAAAGCTGATGCGATATTGTTAAGTGAGAGAATTATCTGTTCCAGGAACGGCGATTTTTGAATGAACCGCAACCAGAAGGTCGTGTACGCTGAGCTGTACTCAAATGCACTATGTCAAATAATGCATTTGAGTATTATTGGGGATTATCTCAGACTTGAACCGTAAATATCACATCTTTGCCGGCGCTGACGCTACCCTGGCGTTTTTCCAGGTACTTTACGTCTTCCATATTAGCCAGCACCACAGGGGTGAGCAGGCTGTTGACCTGATCTTTGAGAAACTCGAGGTCAAACTCCAGTATAGGTTCGCCGGCTTTAACGTCTTGACCTTCCTGTGCCAGGCGTTTGAAGCCTTTGCCTCTGAGTTCTATGGTACCAACGCCGAAGTGAACAAACAGTTCCAACCCTTGGGGCGACTCTATGCTGAAGGCATGGTTGGTTTCAAAAATTTTGCCTATGGTACCGTCAATCGGCGCCAGCATAAATTGGCCTTTGGGTTCTATGGCAATGCCATCACCGACAATTTTTTCGGCGAAGACCACATCCGGGACTTTTTCAATGGCAACAATATCGCCACTGATAGGGGCATAAACTTTAATACCGCCTTCTATGGTGGGCTGCCCCGATACCATGCGGCGGATCCGGCTTAAAAATCCCATGGGTTGTTTTGTCCTTTTTGTTTTTGGTTTCCGGTTAAACAGTCCCTCGACAACGTTCAGGTTGGGGAAGGGGATTTTTGCTTAGCATACTGAATTAACTGCCTTAATGACAGAGGGAGATCAAGGATGTCAATTCAGACAATCGAGTGCAGGTGAGTGCTTTTTGGGCCTGCTTTGCAAATTGACTGAAGTTACCCTCGCACAGCGCCGCTTTGACTTCCAGCACAGAGCCGGGGTTGACCGACAACTCGTCCAGCCCCATGCCCATCAGTATTGGCGCAATGCGCGGATCGCCTGCCAGCTCTCCGCACAAAGAGACCCTGATGCCGGCCGCTTTGGCGTCTGCTATTGTCATGGCAATCAGCCTGAGGATCGCCGGTGAAAATGAGGGATAATCCCGGGTTAATTCAGGGTTGGTTCTGTCCGCCGCCATGGTATATTGCGTCAAGTCATTGGTCCCTATGCTGATAAAGTCCAGCTTTGGCAGCAGCGTTGGCAGGTTCATAACCGCGGCAGGGGTTTCCACCACTATGCCGAGGCTGATGTCTCCATAGCCTTTCTCGGCCTCGCTGAGCTGCTGTTTGCAGTGCTCCAGCATATCCAGGACGGCATCCAACTCTTCAACCTGATTAACCATGGGCAACATCAGCCGAACCGGGCCATGATTGGCGGCGCGCAATACGGCCCGTAGCTGTGTCTGCAGGATTTCAGGATGTTTAAGGGTGTAGCGCAGGCCGCGCATGCCAAGTGCTGGATTGTCTTCGATTGCCTGATCCAGGCAAGGCAGTTCCTTGTCAGCACCTATATCCAGTGTACGTATGGTAAAGGGCTGGCCATTGAGTAGCTGCAGGGCATCGCAATAGAGGTTGTACTGAGCCTTTTCATCTGGAATGCAACTGACATCCATCAGCATGAATTCGGTACGAAACAGGCCTATTCCTTCTGCACCGACCTGGGGCAGGCGAGAGATCTCATTGAGGTTACCCACGTTGGCCATTAGGCTTATGCGTTTGCCGTCCCGGGTCTGGGTCTGTCTGTCCCGGTATTGCTCCAGCGCACTCCGTCTTGCCTGCTCGCGCTCAAATCTCTGCTTAAGCTCTGTGACTTCGGTTTGCTCAGGGCGAACAAACAAGGCACCTTGGTTGGCATCCAGAATGAGCTGATCGCCGGCATTGATATTGCCTGCTTGATAGTTGCAGGAAAGCAGGGCGGGGATGCCGGCAGCACGGGCCAAGATAGCAGTGTGGCTGGTGAGGCCACCGGTTTTCAGTATGATGCCTTTGATATGTTCAAGGGGCAATAGGGCAAATTCCGCCGGTGTCAGATCCTGGGCCAACAAGATGGAGTCATGCTTGAGTTTATCCAGGCCATCGGCATCGGCGCCGTTGATACTACTGATAAGTCGTCTGCCGAGGCAACGTACGTCCTGGGCCCGGTTTGCTAGATAAGGGTCTTCCAACGCTTCAAGTTCACTGGCCTGGTGGGCAAAGACCCGCTCTACTGCCGCGGTCGCCGAAAACTGCAGCCCACTGATGGACTCGCGAATTTGTTGAACAAGTTCGGCATCTTCCAGTAACAGCAGGTCGGCTTCCACCAATTGGAAGTTGTCTGAATCTTCGGTCAGTTTATCCAGGCTGGTTTGTAACTGCTGGCACAAGCGCTGCAATGCCTGGGTGAGCTTATTCAGCTCTTGGGGGATTTTGGCAAGTGGCAGCAGGCGGTAGTCCATGCTGTTGTCAAAGGGGTTGTAGACTACCGCTTCTCCGAAGGCGATACCCGATGAGACTGCAATTCCGGCGAGGCGCATCTGTGTTCCTCTCAACTTAAGGTGATTAACAGTTCCGACACCCGTTCAACGGCTTCGCGAGCTTGTTCACCTTCGGCAAATACTCTGACAGACACGCCTTGATAGAGCCCCAGTGTCTGCAACTTGAACAGACTCTTGGCACTGGCTTGTTTGCCCTGGCACTCAACCATCACATCACAATCGTACTGTTTCGCCTCTTTTACCAGCAGTGCGGCAGGGCGGGTATGGATCCCGTGTTTGGCGGTAATAGTGACGGTTTTTTCGTACATAGACTTCTTTAACTCATGTAATTAACTGAATAATATCCGGTAACGGCTGATGTTTTGCAATACTCCGGCGACCAAGCCGTCAATTGCCATATTCAATAACCTGATATTGCTGCTTTCTGAGGGCGCGAATGGCGGTATCCAACTTATCTTTCTTCAGCAGTATATAGTCGGTATCGAAGGTTGAAACAGTAAAAATACTCACATGGGCATCGGCGAGAGTAGCAGAGACTCTCGCCATAATTCCGGTCATGGAAAAGCCAAGTGGCCCTAAAAGCTCAAGACAACGCCAGTCTTCTTCCTGCTCCAGGCTATCGAGCTCCAGTTTACAATCGACGACAACCGAAAGTTCCTCGCGGGTTTTGGCAATAAAAAACAGCGGCTGGCTCAGTACCTCAGCCGGAACCTGGGTATCTGAGCTGAAACTGTGGATAGTGAATAGCTGCGGATAGACCGCCAATGTCATGCGCAAAGCCAATACCTCTTTTCTCGCCCGGGCGACCTATGGGCGCCGCTGCGGTATCACCTGCCGGGTACGGCAAACTCCGGGAAGGTAGAAAAAGTTCCATGTGTGCTCTGCGTCGGCTTACAGGCCTGGATGTAAGGCCTGGTTCGCAGCAAAATGGCCCTCGTCCTTTGCAAGAAGCAGAACACAGTGGGCAGGCCTGTAAGCCACGCCCTTGGGGGCTTTCGCAGCAACCGGCTCTCTCGTTATCCAACTTCGACAGGCCCCGGCATGCCTTCAGTCAGATGCCTTGAACGCCAATTGCTGTGCAAACCAGAGTGCCACGAGGACCTTTCTTAGTTTATCACAATAAGAAAGGGGCAGAATACGTTCTGCCCCTCGAGATGTTAGATCTTGAATTGCCCCAGAGTGCGGCGCATGTTCTGGCTGATTTGCTCAAGCGACATTGCCGCGCTTTGGTTGCTGGCATTGGCTTGCACTGAAACTTGAGTCAGTTCGGAAATGGTGCTGACATTGCGATTGATCTCTTCGGTCACCAAAGATTGCTCTTCGGTAGCGCTAGCGAGTTGGGTATTCATATCGCTTATCTGTGCTACCAGGGAAAGGATTTGATCCATGGCAGAGCCTGCCGCTTCGGCTTGTTTTTGCAGCTCGGAGGATTGGCTCTGTGTTTGGCTGTTACTCTCCATAACGGCGCTGACACCGGATTGAATTTCACTGATCAGCTTGTGAATTTCGTTGGTGGAGTCCTGAGTGCGGTTGGCAAGGGCGCGCACTTCATCGGCCACTACTGCAAAGCCGCGGCCGTGAGTACCGGCGCGGGCGGCTTCGATGGCGGCGTTGAGTGCCAAAAGGTTGGTTTGTTCAGCAATGGTTCGGATCACATCGAGAATGCCGCCAATTCTGCCTGAAGCCTGACCCAAGGTTTCGGTAAGGTTTTCAGCGGCCTGCAGTTCGCGCACCAGCTCCTGGCAGTTTGCCAGTGTCGCATCCATGGTCTCTTTACCGCTGAGGGCTTGTTGTTTGACGCTGGAAGCAGCATCGGCAGCCTGCTGGGTATTGTTGGCCATCTCCTGGGTGGTTGCCAGCATCTGATTCACGGCGGTGGCCACGCTGGCGGTTTCCCTGTGGATGTTATCGGCGCTGTGGTTGGACTCTTTGACTGCGACTGTCAGGTGCTCGGCGTCCTCGCCAAGTGATGCACCAAGTGGCTGCAATTCGCTGACGGTTCTACCTATCTTCTCTACAAAACTGTTAAAGGCACGAGCGAGTGCTGCTACTTCATCACGGCCTTGACCTTCGAGCCTTTTACTGAGATCGCCTTCACCTTGGGCAATATCCTCCATTGCGGCGATGGCGGTCTTGAGTGGCGCGGTAATGGATTGATTGAGCACCAGAAAGAAGATGAAAATCGGCGCTGAAATCAACATCATAATGATCAGATAATCGATTGAGACTGACTTCATTGTGGCGTTGACATCGCTGATATATGTGCCGGTGAGCAGAGTCCAGCCCCAATCTTTGTCATATCTGGATTCGGTGAGCTTTTCTTCGCTATTACCACTGGCTGGGTTGCGGATCTCATAGCTGAGTTTGCCTGTGCCATTGGCCTTGGCTTGTTGTTGTAGCTGGGCCAGCGGATTGCTGCCATCCTTGATACGATAATCGGCAATGGCTTGGCCCACCAGCGACGGCTCAGCGCCGTGGGCGATGATTTTTCCCTGATCTGAGAGCAGAATAAAGTAACCTTCACGGCCATAACGCATCTGGCCCACCAAGGCAGCTGACTCTTGTTGAGCCTCTTCGAGAGTCAGTTTACCCGCCTGTGTCTGAGTGCGATGTGCGGCAACTACAGACAGGGCTGTGTTCAGTTGGGCATCATTTTGCAGCCATTTTTGAGTTATCAGATTATCATACTGTTCTTTGATGGAAAAACTGGCGAAACACAGGGTGCCTATTGCGGCCAGAACCAACATAAGGATAAGGCGCTGAAGAATGGTGAGCTTCCTGAGTAATGCCATTTTGTACTCCTTTGTTATTTCTTATTAGGTAGTTGGCAGCGACTATAACGCGATGGAAAAACCAAGTGAAACCTTTTTACCTTGTGTGTATTGCTTTGTTGATCGGGCTCATTGTTCAGCTTATATCAAGCCTAAAAAGAGCTCCTTGCTTCGCTGCTCTCAATGCTGCACAGAGGATATCGGCTCAAATATCAGAAACTTAAGCCGTGCTAAGTCACTTTAGTTAACCTTGGGGGTCTAATTAATTGTTTTTATTTTGATTTTTTTGCCTGAAGGGCTCAAGATTAACCCTATGTCTATTATTGGTCTCTTTTCATGAATACACCTCAAGTCATTAGTTCAGACGATATTTTACTGAAGCTTTGTCATTCTGTGATCCATGTCTTATCAGCCACTACAGCAAGTTCTTTGTCTCATGCTGGAGTCGTACAGCGTATTACCCGCACTCGGCTTAAGCCGGATCTCGGTTGTTTCTCTATCTTTGATGGCGGTTTTTCCGGCCTGGTGGTGATTAACTTTTCAGCGGCCGCCGCGTTGGAAATCTATCGCCGCTACATGCTGCATATGGGCATGCCGGAGGAAGAGTTAGCTTTCTCCCATACCTCAGATGAGGTGGGTGATGTAATGGGTGAGTTGATGAATCAGATGCTGGGGGATTTTATCGGCAAGGTATCCAAGGAGCTGCAAACTTCTATTAGCCAAAGCCAGCCAAAGATGCTGACTATAAACAAGGAACTGACGATATCGATTGATGCCAACTTGGACGAGCCCATTGCTCGTAGAGTGTCCTTCAAAACAGAAAATAACCATATATTTTATCTTGAATTTGCTATGGACAAGACAGAGTTTATTCGTCTGGCAGAGTTTGAAACCGATGAAGAATTTGATCCTGATCTGCTACTAGCTCGCCATGGCAGTCAACAGTCACAGAGTAAAGCTCCTGAATCTCCTTGGGTGAAAGCGGCAAATGTCGATGATGACACTGATGATCTGTTCAGAGAGTTGGGAATTTGACCCCCTGAGGTGACGGTGGTTTTGTTCATTTCAGCATGTCGGGGAATCGACTCGAAATAGCTTCCCCGGCCCCTACTTACCAATTTGTGGAAAGTCTGAATGGCAAATTCCGAAATGAATGTCTGAATCAGCACTGGTTCAGAACCTTGGGCGGGGCTTGATACTAAATCGAGCTATGGCGTGAACACTACGACCATGTTCGCCCTCATAGTTCACCGAACTATATGCCGCCTGTTGCGTATGCCAAGCAGCAAAAGCTGGAAAATCTCATCAAGAGATTGGTATTAATTTAGGGGAAAGGCTGAGCCCGACGAGCTACCATGCTGGATGAAGGAATTAGGGAATTGGTTGCAGGAGCCGGATTTGAACCGACGACCTTCGAGGCTTTTATAAAGAACTGAGCCCGACGAGCTACCATGCTGGATGAAGGAATTAGGGAATTGGTTGTGGTGCCGGATTTGAACCGACGACCTTCGAGGCTCTTGTAAAGAACTGAGCCC
>NZ_JWGX01000076.1:0-11707 GCF_000813075.1 Shewanella sp. ECSMB14102 | reverse complement strand
CCCATTAAGCCTAAGAAAAATGCCGTTCACACTAAGTGAACGGCATTACTGCCTTGGCAGCGTTTTTGTTTGGCTCGAATCCGAGGGGTAGCTTCTATTTGGCCTGCTTGGCTGTCAGCGCGGCCTTGACCTGTTCCACCGCGGTACCACCGAGAATATTGCGCTTCGCCAGGCAGGAATCGATACTCAGATGCGGATAAACATCTTCCGTTATGATGTCGGCATAGCCTTGCAAGACTTCAAGTGGCAAGGCTTCCAGTGGCTCACCCTCGGCAATAGCATGCAGCACCACTTCACCCACAACGTGATGCGCCTGTCTAAAGGGCATACCTTTGCCCACCAGATAGTCCGCCAGCTCAGTGGCATTGGCGTATCCCTGTTGAGCTGCGGCCAACGCATTGTCACGGTTAACCTTGACACCTTCGAGCACCAGAGCCGCCATTTTCAAACACAGGCTCCAGCTGTCCATCACATCGAACAAGCCTTCCTTGTCTTCCTGCATATCCTTGTTGTAGGCGAGTGGCAGCGCCTTCATGGTGGTGAGGATCCCCATCAAGCTGCCGTATACCCTGCCCGCTTTACCGCGGATAAGCTCAAGCGCATCGGGGTTCTTCTTCTGCGGCATCAAGGAAGAACCTGAGGTGACATTGTCGGCCAGTTCGATGAAGTTGGCTTCGCCGGAATTGAAGAAGATCATATCTTCGGCCATACGACTTAAGTGCATCATGCTGATAGAGGCATCGCTGCAGAGTTCGATCACATGGTCACGATCAGACACGCTGTCCAGGCTGTTGAGGGTAGCAGAGGCAAAGCCCAGGCTGGCCGCCAGCGCCTGACGGTCGATGGCATAAGCTGTACCCGCCAAGGCGCCACAACCCAGAGGGCAGGTGTTGAGGCGACTCAGTGCATCCTGCAAGCGGCTGATATCCCGCTCAAACATTTCCACATAAGCCAAAGCCCAATGGCCAAAGGTCACGGGTTGTGCCCGCTGCAGATGGGTATATCCCGGCATCACCGCATCCAACTCGCGCTCGGCCAAGGCCAGCAGCCCTTGTTTGACTTCGAGCAACAGACTCAGCAGGTGTGCGCCTTCCTGTTTGCACCACAGCTTGAGATCGGTCGCCACCTGATCATTGCGCGAACGGCCGGTGTGCAGCTTCTTACCCAAGTCACCCACCTTGGCGATCAACTGTGATTCCACAAAACTGTGAATATCTTCGGCGCCGGAAGCGATGATCTGCTCCGGCGTATCTTTAACTTCTGCAAGCAACTCAGCCAGCGCCTGAGTCAACGCCTGGCATTCCTCCTGGGTTAACACGCCGGCCTGGGTTATCGCCTCGGCCCAGGCGACTGAGCCCTGGATATCCTGCTCCAGTAAACGGAAATCCACCGGCAGGGAATCGTTAAAGAGTTTGAAAAGTTCGCTGCTTTGGCCGCTGAATCTGCCACCCCATAAAGCCATGATAAGGTCCTCTTTCTCGGGCATAAAAACTAAGGGGCGCCAATGCGCCCCTGATATACTGACGCTTACTTACTGTTGAGCGCGCGGATACGGCTCGCCAGAGAGTAGAGGCGGATAAAGCCTTCGGCGTGTTTCTGATCGTAAACCGTGTCTTCACCGAAAGTGGCAAACGCCTCGGAATACAGGCTGTTGGGAGAACGTTTCTTCACGGCTACCGCCTGGCCCTTGAAGAGCTTGATCACCACTTCGCCGTTGATGTCCTGGGCCAGTGCCTCGGATGCCGCTAACAGCGAGTTGCACAGAGGCGTAAACCAACGGCCATCATAGACCAGATGTGCCATCTGAGCGGCCACCTGTTCACGCCAGTTACGGCTGGTCTTGTCGAGCACCAACTCCTCTACCGCTCTCAGAGCAGCAAACATGACAGTGCCGCCCGGTGTTTCATAACAGCCACGGGACTTCATCCCCACCAGCCGATTTTCAGTGATATCGATACGGCCAACACCGTGGGCGGCAGCAATCTGGTTCAGCTTCATCAGCGCCGCATAGGGGCTCAGGGCCTCACCGTTGACTTCGGTCACCCGGCAGTTTTCCACTTTCAGGCTGACATACTCAGGCTCATCTGGCGCATCCAGCGGATCGACTGTCATGGTCCACACCTCTTTGCTGGGCTCATTCCAGGGATCTTCCAGCTCCCCACCTTCGTGGGAGATATGCCAGGCGTTGGCATCGCGGCTATAGATCTTGGTGGCCGAAGCCGAGGTCTTGATGTTGCGCTCGGCCAGGTAAGCCAGTAGATCTTCACGGCTCTCCATGGTCCACTCACGCCAAGGAGCAATCACTTTCAGATCCGGCGCCAATGCGGCAAAACAGCCTTCGAAACGCACCTGATCGTTACCCTTGCCGGTACAACCGTGACACAGGGCGTCGGCGCCGACCTTGCGGGCCACTTCCACCTGAGCCTTGGCGATAATGGGTCTGGCCATGGAGGTACCCAGCAGATAGGTTCCCTCATAAATGGCACCGGTCGCTATGGTGGGATAGATGTAGTCTTTAACAAACTCTTCTTTCAAATCAACAATATGACACTCACTGGCGCCGGAGGCCAACGCCTTTTCTGTCAAACCTTCAAGTTCGGCTTCCCCTTGTCCAACATCGGCACAAAAGGCGACGATCTCACAGTTGTTATAGTTCTCTTTCAGCCAGGGAATAATGGCCGAGGTATCCAGGCCGCCGGAGTAGGCCAGGACAACTTTTTTTACATCTGTGTTTTTCTGTGCAATAGACATCTTAATTTTCCTAGATTCAACTGGCCCTTGGCCATCAGCTCAAAAGTGTTACCAGAACGGCATTCTGCGCGTGCATGCGGTTTTCTGCCTGTTGCAGGATCAGAGAACCTTTGCCATCCATCACCTCATCTGTCACTTCTACCCCTCTGTGAGCGGGCAAACAATGCATAAAATACTTCACCTTATACTGATCCATCAGCGGCTGATTGATCTGATAAGGATTAAATTTCGCTTCAATATCAGAAAGTTCTGTTTGGTCGCCCATGGAAATCCAAGTATCAGTGTAGACGGCATCCTGACCTTCCAGGGCGGCGATGTCCGAAGTCAGTACCAGGCTGCCACCATTCTCGGCCGCCAGTTGCTGTACTTCATTAACAATCAGACCATCGGGGAAATGCCCTTCGGGGCAGATAACCGTCATGCTGGCACCCAAAATGGCAGCGCCTATCATCAGCGAGTGGGTCACGTTGTTGCCATCGCCCACATAGGCCAATTTCACCTTGCTCAAGTCACCGAGCTGCTCTGACAGGGTCAGAAAATCCGCCAGTGCCTGACAAGGGTGGTACAAGTCCGACAGCGCATTGATCACAGGCACAGTGCCAAACTCGGCCAGCCCTTCTATGGTCTTGTGGCTGAAAGTCCGTGCCACTATGGCGTCGGCCCAGCAGGAAAGGTTACCGGCGAAATCGGCAACAGATTCGCGCTTGCCCAAAGCACCATTTTGTTGATCCAGATAAAGACAGTGGCCACCCAGCTTGTGGATACCGATATCGAAACTGACCCTGGTACGCAGGGAAGGTTTTTCAAACAGCATCACTACGCTCTTGCCCGCAAGCGCGTGTCGGTAGTCTGCCGGATTGGCCTTGATCTTCTTGGCCAGATCCAACAACGCCAGCAACTGGGATTGGGTAAGTTCTTTAATGGTCAACAGGTGCTTCATACTGCCTTCTCCTATGGTTTTATTTGCGTACCCACGGCTTCGCCCTGAGCCAATGCAGCCAGTTGCGCCGCATCTCTCCAGGAAGCAACCTGTACCGGCTGCCCCATGAGTTCTGCGACTTCCAACGCCGCCTCTACTTTGACTTTCATGCCTTTCTCTATCACGCCCAGTTTCACCAGGTCGTCGATTTCGCTGCGATTAAGACTGGCGATCAACTGCCCCTTACCGTCCAATACTCCGGAAACATCGGAGAGCAGTACCAGCTTGCCCTGCACCAGCTTGGCCAGCACTGTGGCGGCCTGATCGGCATTGACGTTAAGCAGTTGCCCTTCGCTGGAGACTGCAATGGAGCTGACAATGGGCATCCACCCCTGAGACAGAACGAAATTGATATAGCTGCCGTCTTTGGGGGAAACTTCACCCACCAGCCCCAAGCGTTCATCTTTAATTACCGCATCGACCAAGTTGGCATCCGCCAGACTCATGCCAACGCTGGCGACACCGGCCTTGATGGCCGCCGCCTGCAGTATCTTGTTGGACATACCGGCCAGAGCGCCGGCGATGATCGGCATCTGCTCCGGCGGGGTGACCCGCAAGCCGTCGAGCTTCACCGTATCCATGCCATTGGCCTTGAGCTGTTCATCCACCAGATAACCGCCACCATGAACCAGAACCACCTTCTGTCCCTGGGCCAGCATTTTCGCCGCAGTATCCATCAGCCTGGCCATTCCCATCTCACACTGCATCAGTGCGCCGCCAACTTTCAGAACCAACACCTTGTCTTTCGTGCTCATAGTGACAACTCTCTCTAACCGTCCCGGGAATAATTAGTATTTAAAGTGAATCTTTATGCATTGAAGCGCCTGACTGGCAGCGCCTTTCATCAGGTTGTCTATGGCACTGGCCACCACCAGATAATGGTTCTGTTCATCAAACTTCCATCCCAGATGACAATTGCCCGTATGTACCACGTCATCCACCTTAGGGAATTGGTTCTGCTTTACGCTGACTATGCTCGAGCCATGGTAGATGCTGTAAGCCTCGGCAACGTCCTCTGCCTTGGTACCCGGCTTGAGCTGCAGCGTAATAGTGGCGAGAATGCCGCGTTTGAAGTTGCCAAGGTGCGGAGTAAAAATCACTTCCTGCCCCAGTTGGCTGGCGATTTCGGGCTGATGCCTGTGACCAAGCACACCGTAGGGCGTTAAACTCACTTCACAGAAACTGGTATGCAGCTGCGCCTTGCGTCCGGCTCCGGTCACACCGCTAACGGCATTGATAACGGGGAAGGCATCAGTCATCAGTGACTTGAGCGGCTTAAGTGCCAACAGGGATGCAGTGGGATAACAACCGGGAACCGCAATCATCTTGCTGTTGGCAATCGCCTCGGCATTCCACTCGGCCAGACCATAAACCGCCTGTGCCAATACTTCGGCTTGGTTATGCTCAAAGCCATACCACTTGGGATAATTGGCCGCGTCGCTGAAACGATAAGCACCGCTCAAATCAAATACCGCCAGCCCCTGGGCATAAAACCAGGCCGCCAATTCCAGGCTTACCGAATGTTCGGTCGCCAGCGCCACGGCGTCGGCCTGCGCCACTATCTGCTGTTTGGCCTCTGGCGTTAACGGCTGCAACACTGCAGAGATATGTTGATAAATAGGATAAAGCTCGGCCAGGCTTTTGCCCTTATCCAGACTATTTTCAGAGACATACAACCCTTGAATGCTTAACTCTGGCTCGGCTTGGATCAGGGCGGTTAACTGGGCACCTGTATATCCACTGGCCCCTATAATGGCGATATTTTTCATGGTTTCTAATTCTTAAAGCTAATCAAAAAAGGAAGGGCACAACGAAAGCCCGTGGCTCAACGCCTAATGACAAGTTTATCGTCGCAGGGAGTTATTGCAGTTTTGGGTCTGAATCAAGCTCAAGGTCGAACTCAACATACTTAGTCTCACTGAATTTAGTCACCATGAAAGATGACACTGGCTTTAGCTGTTTGCTAGACTAACACAGCAATTTATTTATGCAATATATATGAATAGTTATTTTTAATGTTTTGCAGGATAGTCATGAAAAAACTGCCGGAACTCACAGAAAGCTTCAGTGCGCTTATCGCCTCGCCCTCCATCAGTGCCCTGGAGCCCGAGCAAGATCAATCCAATGCTGCCGTTATCGACTTGCTGGCCAACTGGTTTAGCGATTTGGGGTTGGAGTGCCGCCGCCAGCCGGTGCCCGGCAGTCACAACAAACATAACCTGCTGGCCAGCCTGGGTACTGGCCAAGGTGGCCTACTGCTGGCCGGGCACACAGACACAGTGCCGTTCGATGAAGGCCGTTGGCAGCATGATCCCTTTCGGCTAACCGAAAAAGATAATCTTTGGTATGGCTTGGGAACTTGTGACATGAAAGGTTTCTTTGCCTTGATATTGGAGGCCTTGAAACAACTGCCGCTGACACAAATGAAGCGGCCTCTTTATATTCTCGCCAGTGCCGATGAAGAAACCACAATGAATGGGGCCAAGGCCTTTGCCGCCAACGCTGCAATCAAGCCTGAATTTGCCATCATAGGCGAACCCACCAGCCTGCGGCCGGTTTATATGCATAAGGGGCACATGGCTCAAGGCATTCGGGTAACGGGCCGCAGCGGCCACTCGTCGGATCCGGCCAAGGGACTCAATGCCATAGAAGTGATGCATCTGATCATAGGCCGACTACTTAAACTCAAGCAGCATTTGAGTGAACACTATCGCGAAAACGCCTTCAGTGTGCCTTACCCAACCATGAACTTTGGCCATGTCCACGGCGGCGATGCCGCCAACCGTATCTGTGGCTGCTGTGATCTGCATCTGGATATCCGCCCACTTCCCGGGTTGGCTTTGACCGATCTGCAACTCATGCTGCAGCAGTATTTACAGCCGGTCTGCGAGCAATTCCCGGGGGCGGTTTCCATCAGCGAACTCTATCCCGGCTCAGAGCCCTTTGCCGATGATAGAGACTCTCCCTGGAGCCAACTGGTCGCCAGCCTGACGGGGCAGGCACCGCAAGTGGTGAACTATGCCACCGAGGCGCCTTATATTCGGCAACTGGGGTGCCACACTCTGGTATTGGGACCCGGCAGCATAGAGCAGGCTCATCAACCCGATGAATATTTGGATACGGCGCAGATCAAACCCACGATAAATTTGCTGAAACAGCTTATTTATCATGCCTGTATAAAATAATGATCCAGCCCACAGCCGCTGGAAACAACGCGAGGCAAATACCTCAGCGTATTGACCACAGGGCACAGTGCTGGTTATTGTGCTCTACTCAAGTCCGCCCGAAACGACGACTCTTTCTCACTATTCTTTGGAGCAATCAACACGATGGCAGATATGTATGCATCCTTAAGATCCAACGTCAGTATGCTTGGGCAGATCCTCGGCGACACCATGCGATCCGATCTGGGGGAGCCATTTCTCGATAAGGTGGAGCAGATCCGCCAACTGGCCAAGAGTTCCCGTCAGGGTGACGAAAGCGCCCGCCAGCAGATGTTGGAACTGCTGACGGCCTTGCCCGATGACGAACTGGTGCCGGTCACCAAAGCTTTTAACCAATTTCTCAACCTGGCGAATATCGCCGAGCAATTTCATACCATCAGCCGCAACTGTGATGAACTGGTGTGTGTACCGGATCCCGTGGAGCAACTGCTCGGACGCATGCTCAACGGCCCCATAGATCAGAAGCAAATGCTGTCCTGTCTCAGGGAGATGAACATAGATCTGGTACTGACGGCACACCCGACCGAGATATCCCGCCGCACTCTGATCCAGAAGTACTCATCTGTGGTCGATTGTCTGACGGCACTGGAAAACGATCAGCTCAGCGAGCGCGAGTTTAAACAGATCAATCTGCGACTGCGGCAGCTAATTGCCCAGATTTGGCATACCAATGAGATCCGCCGCGAACGCCCAACGCCGGTGGATGAAGCCCGCTGGGGTTTGGCGACTATCGAAACCTCACTGTGGCAGGCGATTCCCGACTTTTTACGCCAGCTCAACGACCAGGTAGAAGAGCGCACCGGCAGCCAACTACCGATTGATATCGCTCCGGTGCGATTCTCCAGCTGGATGGGGGGCGACCGTGACGGCAACCCCTTTGTTACCGCCAAGGTCACTCAGGAAGTATTGGATCGTAACCGCCATGCCGCCGCCAGACTCTATCTCAAAGATATCGTCTCTCTGGTTGGCGAATTGTCCATGGAAGAAGCCAACGAGGAGCTGAGCCAGTATACCAACGGCAGCTGCGAACCTTATCGTGACGTGCTCAGAGATCTGCGCCAAAAGCTGCGCAACACCATAGACTATCTCAATGCCCGCCTCGAAGGTCATCAGCCCGAGGTCGACAACCATAGCATCATCTGGCATCAGGACGATCTGAAAAAACCACTGCTGATGCTGTATCAAAGCTTGTGTGATTGCGGCATGAGCCTGATAGCCAACGGCTTGCTGCTGGATATGCTGCGCCGCTTGGCCTGCTTCGGCATTCATATGCTGAGGTTGGATATCCGCCAAGATGCAGAGCGCCACGCCAATGCCATTGCCGAGCTTACCCGCTACCTGGGCATGGGTGACTTCAACCATTGGGATGAGACAGAAAAGCAGGCCTTCCTGCTCAGGGAACTGGCCAATCGTAGACCCTTGATCCCGGTAAACTGGCAGCCATCAGACGAGGTGGCCGAGGTACTGGCAACCTGCCGCTTGATAGCCACTCAGCCTCAACAAGCGCTGGGCTCCTATGTGATATCCATGGCCAGCCAACCATCCGACGTGTTGGCGGTACTCTTGCTGCTCAAGGAAACCGGCTGCCGCTATCCCATGCGGGTAGTGCCGCTGTTTGAGACCCTGGACGACCTCAATAATGCCGCCGATTGCATCTCAGCCCTGCTCGATATCGATTGGTATCTGGGTTACACCAAAGGCATGCAGGAAGTAATGATTGGTTATTCGGATTCGGCCAAGGATGCCGGAGTTATGGCCGCGGCCTGGGCACAATACCGGGCGCAGGAACAACTGGTTGCTGTGTGTAAGAAGGCCGGCGTCAAACTGACTCTGTTCCACGGCCGTGGCGGTACTATCGGTCGTGGCGGCGGCCCTGCTCACCAGGCGATTCTGTCACAGCCTCCGGGCTCAGTTGACGGACGGATCCGGGTGACAGAGCAGGGAGAGATGATCCGCTTCAAATTCGGCCTCCCCAAGTTGGCGGTGCAGTCACTGGCGCTTTACACCTCGGCGGTGATGGAGGCCACTTTGCTTCCGCCTCCCGAGCCCAAACAGGAGTGGCGGCAATGCATGCAGCGACTGGCCGATGAATCTGTACTGGCCTACCGCAGCATCGTCAGGGAAGAAGCTGACTTTGTTGCCTATTTCAGAGCCGCAACGCCTGAAGTAGAGCTGGGTAAACTGCCACTCGGCAGCCGACCGGCCAAACGCCGGGTGGATGGCGGTATCGAAAGCCTGCGCGCCATTCCCTGGATATTCGCCTGGTCACAGAACCGTTTGATGCTGCCGGCCTGGCTCGGTGCCGGTGAGGCCCTCGAAGCCGCGGCCAAGCGAGGAGAGCTTTCTCTGCTACAGGAGATGGAACGCCAGTGGCCCTTCTTCAACACCCGTATCTCCATGCTGGAAATGGTGTATGCCAAGGCAGAACCCAACCTCGCCCGCTATTACGACACCTGCCTGGTGCCTGAAGAACTGCGTCATTTGGGTGAGGCCCTCAGGGAGAGGCTGCAACAGGGGATCCAGGCGGTACTCGAACTGACCCGCTCTGACAGCCTGATGTCGCATACTCCTTGGAACCGGGAGTCGGTGCGGCTTCGCAACCCCTATATCGACCCGCTCAACTTCCTGCAGGCCGAGCTGTTGGCCCGAAGTCGCAAGGAACAGGAAACCTCGGAACAATTGCAACTGGCGCTGATGCTGACCATAGCCGGTGTCGCGGCGGGCATGAGGAATACAGGGTGAGGCTGCACCTAATACTGTCTCTGTGGTTGATGCTGATGTTGGGCGGCTGTGTCAGCCAATACAGCATCAGCGAAGGACAGCTGGAATCCTATCTGAATAAAGAGCTGCAACTGGATATGCAAGACACCCAGGGGCCACTGGCAACAGAGATCCAGTTGAATAGGGTAACTGTCAAATTGGGGCACAAGCCGGATACCATGGCGGTGAAAGCCACCTCTGAGCTGATACTCAGAACGCCGCTGTTTCCCTTGCGTGCCAGCCTGACAACAGAGTTTGAGGCCAAGCCTTGGTATGACAACCAAACCCATGGCGTCTATCTTCGTGGTCTGGAATTGACCTCTGTCGAGTCCAATCCCAAGGATATTCAGCGGGCTTTACAGGGTATTGCCCCGCAGTTGATGGGCTTTATCCGCAACTTCCTCGAAAGTCAGCCGGTTTATGTTCTGGACACCCAGGACAGCAACCAAGCGAGACTGGCCGATATGACCAAGAGCCTTCAGGTTAAACCAGGCAAGCTGGTACTGGAGTTTAAATAATCGATATTCAGCGCACAAAAAATACGCAGCCTTGGCTGCGTATTTTTATTTAACCTATTGCTGCCTTTGACTATTTGGCAAATCGACCAATAGATGAGTAGTCAACAATAACCGCCTCGCCCAACAACTCGCGGCGCAGCATGTCATAGGCTACTGCGCTGCTGAGACTGCGAACCAGTTCTCGAGAACGTCTTGGCAGCTGAATCATCTGGCTGTAACAACCGCCTTTGGTCGCCAAGGCTATAGCGACCGTACCGACAGGCTTCTCCTCCGTGCCGCCGTCAGGACCGGCAATACCACTGGTGGCCAGAGCATAGTCGCTATCCAGTATCGCCCTGGCCCCCATCGCCATCTCCTCAACGGTGGCAATCGACACAGCGCCATGGTCATCCAGTGTTGAAGGTTGAACCCCAAGAATCCGCACCTTGCTTTCATTGCTGTAGGTCACCAACCCCTGATGCAAATAGGAAGAACTGCCAGGGAAAGCCACCAATTGGCTGGTCAACATACCTCCGGTACAGGACTCGGCCAGACTAAGACTTAGACCTGAATTCAACAACCTGTGATGGATCTCTTCCGCCAGTGTCGCGCGATTTTCGGCAACAACCGCAGTGCCCAAAACCTGTCGCACATGATTGGTGACTCGGGGCAACAGAGCAATGGCCTTATCACCGCGGGCAAACAACTTGATCTCTATATGTGGCATAGAGGAGCGATAACCTATGGTGATCCCTGCTGGCAACTCCAATGCTTCCAGCTTATCGGCCAGCGTCGATTCGCCATGGCCCAGGGTCAACAGCTTGTTCAATGCGACTTTTGCATCCAGGCCGAACTCCTGTTTGATAAAGGGCAGAAACTGCTCCTCAACCATATGTTTCAGCTCAAATGGCACCCCGGGAGTGAAATAGAGCCAGGCACGATTGAGTTTGACTCTAAAGCCACAGGCCGTGCCAACCGGATTATCCACCATGACGGCAGACTCAGGCAGCAAAGCCTGTTTCAGATTACTCGCCGGCATCTCTCTGTTGTTACGGCTGAACCAGGCCTCCATCTTGGCACGCCATTCGGCGTTCTCAACCAGAGGCTCACCCTTGGCTTTAGCCATGGCTTCAGCCGAGAGATCATCGCTGGTTGGTCCCAAACCACCATTAACCAGAATGATATCGGCATGGAGACTACGCTCCTGAAACACAGCAATCAGATCTTCGAGTCTATCCCCCACTGTGACCCTGCGCTGCACCTCAACCCCATGCTCCATCATCACATTGGCAAACCAGGCGGCATTGGTATCTATTATCTGACCGGACAATACTTCCTCTCCGGTACAAATCATCTCTAACTTCATTCAAAGATCCCTTTGGCAAAAACTGCATATAAGTTAAGTAACAGCAGGATGAATAGCAAGCACAGCTTGATGGATGGCTGGAGCGCGAAGCAGCTTGGCTGCGAGCTAAGGGGTAAACACTGCGCCAGCC